>CBDUZQ010000183.1:0-5616 GCA_965371755.1 uncultured bacterium | reverse complement strand
ACTGTAAAGTATCTGTTGACACAACCTGTAAAGCATCTCATGATACTCTACATCCCTGTGATCGTGCCATCCGGCAGGAGCACAGGGCTCCTGCCCTACTACTGAAACCCGGACGAACGTCCGGGCCACCCTGCCAGCTACTTCTTCGCTACACCCTTGAACGCTAACCGAGCCAGGAGCAACGTCAAACTTGCAAACGCAGCCAGTGCTATCCACGGACCCCAGGCTCCGGTCAAAGTGTCCATACCACCTTCATGTGCGTTGTAGAACATCTCATACGCCGACCAGGATCCGATCATGAAAGCCACGGCCACTCCAATCAGCGCATCCCCAGCTACCATCCCCGACGCAAACAAGGTTCCGGCAAGGTTCTTGCCGCCGTACTCCTCCTTTCGCACATATTTCTTCACCAGCAGGGCCACCAGTCCCCCGGTCATGATCGGCGTCGACAGCGACAAAGGCAGGTAGAGTCCGATGGCGAACGGCAACGATGAAATCCCCAACAGTTCGACCGCCAGCGCGATGAAACCGCCGACTATAATCGGCTCCCAGGGCAGGTTGGCATTCATGATACCCTGCACCACCGTAGCCATAACATTGGCCTGCGGCGCCAGAAGCGGTTGTCGCACCGTCGCCCCCTCAACAAAACCAAACGCCTCGTTGAGATAGTAGAGCGTGAAGCCCATAGCAATCGCCGGGAACAGCAGCCCGATAAACTCCGTCAACTGCTGCCGCCAGGGTGTGGCGCCGAGCAAATAGCCCGTTTTCAAATCCTGCGCGATGTCACCAGACATGCAGACAGCTATACAGACAATAGCGCCGACCGACATCGCCGTGACCATTCCCTCGACCCCTTCGACCCCGAAATAGAGCAATATCATGCAAGTCACCAGCAGCGTCGCGATCGTCATCCCCGACACCGGCGACGATGACGACCCGACAATTCCGACAATCCGGGCCGCTACCACCACAAAGAAGAACCCGAACAACACCGCCAGCGCGGCGCCCAGGATGTGCAGCTCCGTTCCGGGCAACAACCAGATAGCGACAATAACGCCGACCACACCCAGCAGCACCCATTTCATCGGCAGATCCTTGTCAGTGCGCGGGGCATCGTTGACAGCTCCCTTTCTGCCGATGAGTTGACTGAAACCCTTGCTGAACGACTGTATTATCACCGGGAAAGACTTGATCAGCGACACAAACCCGCCGATAGCCACCGCCCCGACACCCAGATACTTGATGTAGAAATTCCGAAGCTGTCCGGGATCCATCTCGTTCAATGGCATCGTGCCGGGCGCAATAATAATGCCCGGTATCTGATCGCCAATGAACGACAACAGCGGGCTGATTCCGAGATAGCCTAACACCGCGCCACTCAGCATCAGCGCGCTGATACGCGGTCCTATAATGTACCCTACGCCCAGCAGCGCTGGGGTGGCATCGACACCGATAGTGCCGCCTTTCAGGAAGCCCTTGAAATCGTGGCTCGGTGATTGCGACCAAACCCGAAGCATGTCGTACAAGATCTTGTACAGAGCTCCCAACCCGATACCGGCAAACACTAACTTGGCTTTGCCGCCCCCCTCATCACCGGCAAGGATAATCTCAGCGCAGGCGGTGCCTTCAGGAAATCTGAGCTTGCCATGTTCCTTGTCGACAAGATACTTGCGAAGCGGGATCATTAACAGAATTCCCAGCGCGCCACCAAGCATCGACATCCAAAAGATCTGCATCTTGGAGACTTCGTGGAAATACCCGGCCGCAGCCAGTTGTTCATTAGCCGACCAGATAAAAAATGCCGGTATCGTGAAAATTATTCCCGCTGCCAGGGATTCACCGGCCGAGCCGACCGTCTGCACGATGTTGTTTTCCAGCACCGTCACATTGCGGCCAAAGAAAATCCGCAGGATGGCCATCGAGATGACAGCCGCTGGAATCGAGGCTGAAACCGTCATTCCGAACTTGAGACCGAGATAGGCGTTAGCCACCCCGAACAGCACCGATATCAGCGAGCCCAGGATCAGGGCCTTCCAGGTTACCTCGGCGATCGTCGTGCCGGCCGGAACGACCGGTTTGTATTTCGCATTGTTCGCGTTGTTTTCCACTCTACCTCCTGAAGTGTAGGGACAGCGGCTATTAATGCGACTAAGTTACGCCCAAGGTGAGGCATGTCAAGATATTACTGGATTCACAATGAGTGTAAGATGTGCGCTGTTCGCGCACCTAAACAGGTAGACAGTGAAGAGTTGACCGGAACCGAGAGGTTTCGCATTGGAGGGAAAACCCGTCCATGCGAAGTGGAAGAAAGTGAAGACGTTCACACCGCCTATAAAACGCATTTCCTGCGTCGTATTCATGGACCTACTAGTAGGATACGGAACGCGAAAAAACTCTGGGTTTTTTTCTTTTTCGGGAACGACTGTCGCATCACATTGTAGAATAACACGTAGATACAATAGCAGGGATCACACGGGGTTGAATCCTGCTGGGACGAGGGAACAGGACAAAGAGACCAGGATGCATCACAAAAGCCTTGACAAAACGAATCAGTTCGCTACCTTGTTTATAGACCCTAACTCGAAAAATCTCGGACGAGATAAATCCACCCTCAGAGTTAACGGCTTCACCGATTGCATAGTTGTATTTATGGATCAGAAACGGTTGCCATAGGATCATGGAATGATGGCAGCTATCAACCACAACTGACTAGCACATGTGATGTGCTAAGGAGGTGAACCTTGACGAAACGGTTTTACACACTGGCGGTTGTTGCGATCGCGCTGCTGGTACCGTCGATGGTATTCGGCGCGGCGACATCGTTCGGCGTAGCCAAGACCATCACCGGCGAGAACAATCTCGTGACGGTACCGCTTGAGATCAGCAACAAAGCAAACTTGACCGCCCTGGACATTCCTTTGTCGTTCACGGAAGGTGTGACGCTTAAGGAAGTTAACTTCGCGGGCACTCGCGTCGAGTACTTCGATCTCAAAGTGGCCAGCATTGACAACGAGAACCGCACGGTGCTGATCGGTCTGTTGCCGCAGATGAGCCACGAAGCGAAGGATGACCTGGCCGCGGGCACCGGTACGGTAGCCAACCTGGTCTTCGAGATCACTGATCCATCTGTGAAGAATATCACGGTGGAAGCGGTGAAGATGACTAATCCGCACCACGAGTTGACTTTCGTCTATCATGCTTTCTCGCAGGGTGGACAGCGGTCGATCGAACTGGAAAAGCCGAAGTTTGAAGCTGTGACTGTTGCTCTTTCGGGCGGCGCTCCTGCTGGCAACATGCCGGTTGAGTTCAGCCTGTCACAGAACTATCCCAACCCGTTCAACCCGACCACGGTGATTGCTTATGGTCTGCCGGTGACGCAGCGCGTCAACCTGACCATTTACAACGTCCTCGGTCAGACGGTTGCGACGTTGGTTGATGGTGTGCAGCAGGCCGGCCCGCAGCAGGCCGAGTGGAATGCTTCGGACAACTCCAGCGGTGTCTACTTCTATCGGCTGACCACCGAGCAGAACACTGAAACCAGGAAGATGCTCCTCCTGAAGTAAAGGAGGGCCTATACGAAGTAAACTCGTTAAAGCCTTTGTGCCCTTGCCCCTCGCGGGCAAGGGCTTTTTTGATGCAGGCAAGCGGGGTCCTTCGCGCTCAATGCTCGCCAACTGGTCTAATGCAGGCCGCGCGTGGCGAGAGAGACACGGCTTGACCTAGTCAGGGGCACAAAGACCCTGACCCGTAAACCTATTCAATACCGGTCTGCTCGGGGGCGCTTTGGAATATGTAGTCGACCAGGTGGATGAGATCGGCAAAGTCTACAATGCCAACGGTGCCGGCTATATCGGCAGCCTGCAAGGTTGCCGGCTCGGGACCACCGCTGAACATGAAATCCACCATATAGGCCAGGTCGGCCACATCGGGGCCCTCGCCGTTTCCGTCAATATCACCCACTACCGTGGTCGGATCTGTGTAGCTGTTCCTCGGCTCACTCAACCACGTCGCATTTTGCAGCGTGTGCCACAAGGCAATACTCAGGCCCAGATCGCGTATCAGTCGTAGCCGCTCACTTTCGGTCCGCGCACCTATGTCGATCACCGCGTAATCGGGCTCAAATGACTCCGTGGCACGGCCCGATTTAGTATGACCTACGTCCATAAGATAGATGTTGTACCGGGACTCCGACGAGAAGCCGGGAGTCGCAGTATTACCACATACTTTGTCAATGGCATCAATGTCAGCTAACACTGAGCCGTTCACGGAGTTTGTTTCGTACTGGAATACGACGCCACGCGGCCTGTAGAATTCATTGAGGGCTTCGACAACGGCTACGGCCAATTCCCGGGCAGATGCGGCATCGTCGCCATCCTTCTGCTCCATATGAAACAGCAGATCGACAACCAGGTCTTCGCTGCCAGCTTCATGCGCGACTACCTTGTTCGCAACGGTGCCGTCACCCGACGAATTCAGGGATTCACTCACTGCCACTGGAGACCCGGCGTACAGGGCGCCTGCCATCACCAGGGCCGTCAGAACAGCCGCAGTCAGGATCATCGTTCGCGTTGGTCCGGCCCGCCTCACTGGATATGTATAATTCGCTATCATCATTGATTACTCCTAATCACTTCACGTACCGACGCCAAAGACAATCGAATGTGATTCTCAACCATCTTATTTGGTCGCCGATAGGTATGCCGCCCCGAAATAGTCATAGGCCTTCTTGTAGTTGCCCGCGGTAAGCTCATCGTCACCCTTGGCCAGTTGTTCTTCGGCGAAATAAACTCTTTGCCCGGCCGCCATCATGTTACTGATTGACTCGGCCACGATCTCCCGCGCCAACTCAAGGTGGCCACCGAACGCCGCCGGCAATACGAATATGGCCAGCGGATGCACCTGCTGTCCGTGCCTGGCCAGATTCTGTTCGACTTTCGTGCGGAGGGCGAGAATTGTCCAAGCTTCGAACTCTGCCCGAACTTGATCCAGACCTGATCGGATCAAATCGATCTCGGCCGCCATCAAGACCTGACTGACGGACATTATGTTGACCGAATCGGCAACAACCTCAAGATCGGTATGAATGTGTCCGAGCCGTTTGTATGAGGCATAGCCCTCGTTGGCGGTGGCGTCGTTGTACTTCTGATCAAAGGTTTCATAGATAAACAAGGCGACCAGATAAGCGGCGTCTGAAATCAAACAAACCGGTGAAGTGTTCACTCCCGCGAGAGTCCACTCGCACGCTCGACTGGCGATCATTTGAAGCGATGTCGCCCCGTTCATCACTTGGAGAGCTGCCATCATGTAATTTTCATCCGGCTGATGTGTCCAGTGGTACTCCACATCGGGGAATGGGTCAGAAGTCGCTAAGCCTGGTTGATCACGCTTCTCTGTGCTGGGAGCCTCGGCTGACCCCGCACTCGCTACCCACACATCTGTTGCCTGACGCCACTGGCGGATTTTCGGAAGGACTTCGGCCAACGGTGCAAGCTCTTCGTCAGTGACCGAGGCGAGTGCATCGCGGGCATCAGCTATGACCTCTTCTCTCCCCTCCATCTGGTACCTTGCGGCCATTGCTTCATAGGCGTTCAAAACACTTTCGTACGCCACCCTGAC
>CBDUZQ010000182.1:0-5622 GCA_965371755.1 uncultured bacterium | reverse complement strand
ACGACCAGCAACAGGTACAATCCCAACACTGTTCTGAGAAGTGATGCTGCCGACGACGACACGAGAGACAACAACAGAAGCAGACCCAGCCCGGCCACTGCCGCCGCCGCGAGCCACTGTACCGGCTGAAACAACTTGTGTTTTACGGCCAGCCGGAACCGACCTTTGCCGTAACGGACCATCTGTTGCCACAACGAAGACAGCGATGATCGAGGATAGTAGCAGACAGTCAGTTTCGGCGAGATGCAAGCCTTCAGACCATGTTGGTGAACGCGGTAGTTGAAGTCCACATCCTCGCAGGCGTCGAAAGTCTCATCGAATAACCCAACCTTGTCAAAAACGGAACGCCGATACATCGCCCCCGAGGAAGTCGGGTCGATCTCGGCTTCGACCTCCGAATATATCTCCGACCCTGGTTTGTGGCCGAGAATCGAGGCGCGACAAAAGGCCACCGACTTCTCAAACTCTCTGATGTCCGGCGGTGTGAGTGGTTGCGGTCGGCAAAGGCAATCCGCCGAGGTAGCCTCGAAGATTTCCAGCATGTCCTTCAGCAGTGTCTTGGAGGGAAGATAAGTGTGGCCATCGAGCACTATGATGTACGGCGCGCTTGAGTTGTTGACACCGATGTTCCGCCCTGACGACGGCAGCCGTGGCGGGTTGTCCAGCAGTTTCAGCGAGCCGAATCGATCCTTGAAAGAGGCTACTATCTCGCGGGTGCGGTCCGATGATCCTCCGTCGACCACCACTACTTCCACCCTATCCATCGGGTAGTCCTGCATGTAGATCTGATCCAGGGTCCCGCCTACATGCTTTTCCTCATTCAGGACCGGCATCACGATGGCGATGTCAAACCTGTCGTCGGTACTGTCCATGCGGTGATAGTACCTTGTCGCCGGATTCTCGACAACAAAAACTTGTGGTGATCGAAAAGTTGCGAGTTGTAGTCACCCGTGCACACAGCCTCCAAGCGGTGGGGTACCCGTGAACTGAATCTGAGGAGGAGATTACGGCTTGCGTTTCAGGCGGGCGCAGAAGGAACCATCGAGGTCATCATGTGATGGATAGGTCTTGACGAAACCGCGTTCGGTCACGAGACTCTCATCGAAGAACTGGGTGGCGGAATCGATCTCGAAATCGTTATGCTGCAATAACCACTCCTCGACCACCTGGTCGTTCTCGGCGCGCATGATGGTGCAAGTTGAGTAAACCAGAATGCCGCCCGGCTTGACCAGTTTTGCGGCATGGTCGAGCATGCGGGTCTGGATGCGGGCGAGGTTCTTTACGTCCTCGGCCGTTTTGGCCCAGCGCAGATCGGAGTTCTTGCCCGCCGTGCCCCAGCCCGAACAAGGGGGGTCCAGGAGCACACGGTCGAACGGCCCGCCGCGAAAATCGAACAGGTCGGATGCGACCGGCGCAATGATCTTGATCCCCAGGCGTTGAGCATTCTCCACCAGCGGGATCAGACGCTTGTGCGATTTATCCACGGCCGTTACGCGTCCGCGATTGCGCATACGGATGGCGGCATAGGTGGCTTTGCCGCCCGGAGCCGAGGTAAGGTCGACTACGGTGCTGTTCGGACGGGGATTGAGCAACCGCACCGCCAGACCGGCCGACTCATCCTGAACGTGCACTTTGCCGGTGCGGAGCAGTTCCCCTTCAAGCGGGAGACCGCTCTCCTCGACATGGATGAACTCAGGCAGATACCGACCGAATGAAAACTCCACCCCGTTTTCCTGAAGCATCCGGGTGACCTCATCCGGCTTGGACTTCAGATAGTTGACCCGGTAGGTAACGTGCGGCGGTCGATTATAGCGGTCGAGAAGTAGCTTCGTATCCTCGAACCCAAACTCAAGCAGGCAGTATTCGACAAAGTAGTCGGGATAGCTGTAGTAGTCGGCCAGGTGCCTGACCGGTTCGTCCTCCGGGGATACGAATTGCGCCCGATGTGGCTCCCGAAGGCTGGCTCTCAAAACAGCGTTAACCAGATTCGCGCGCGGGCGGTCGAGCATATGGGCGGCCAGGTTTACTGACTCGGACACCGCCGCTGCATCCGGAATGCGATCGGTGAACCGTAACTGATAAAAGCCCAGTCGCAAGATGTTGGCTAGTTTCAACGGAAGTTCTTTGGAGGGTCGGGAGAGATAGAATTTTATTTCATGATCCAGCCGACGACGCATCTTGGTGGCGCCGTTGACCAGTTGCAGGAGGAACCTACGATCGATAGGACGGAATTCACGCCCGGCCATGACTTGAGTGACAGCTTCATCAGTTTGCTCGCCCTGCTCGATCAGTACCAAGGCCTCAAGGGACGCAGCCCGCACCGGGTCATATTTCTGTCCGGTTGTGTTTTTGGCACTCGAAGTCATGTTTGTCAAAGCTCCATTGCAGAGGTGGTCGAGCCGTCATCATTTCGGCGATACATAGATTTACGATGAAACGGCAGACCGGACACGGCCACAGATTCATCGGAAAGCAACAGTCCGGCGACTTCGGTGGGCCGCACGTAAACTCCTTCCCCGACGCCGAGCAGCATCTCAAGCCGATCCTCCACGATCGTTAACTCATAAATACCCGGACGCACATCTACCAGCTTGGTCCCGGACTTGGCCTTTCGTTCAATCTCCAGCCGCCGCTCGGCCAGGATAGCATCAATACATCGGCTTATGTCGTCGACGGGTATCGCCGCCTCCGGCATAGTATAAAGCACCCGGTTCAGACCGGCCGAAAGCGACTGCGACTTGCCATAGACCACGCGGGCTTCCAGAATCTCCAGACCTTCCGGCATGCTGCTCTTGAGTTTTTCAATCATATACGGCATCAGGTTGTCCTCAAGAGTGATATCGACACATTCAGCCTCCGATGTGAACCCTAAAGGCAGGGGGGGGCCAAACGACAGTTTCATGGTCGGGTTGAAGCCCTGGCTGAAGGCCACCGGCAGTTCGGCCCGTCTGATGGCTCGCTCGAAGACGCGCATGTTGTCAAGGTGCGACATGTAGCGGTACCGGGCTGTCTTTCCCCAGCGCAGACGCACTCGATTCTTGGTCGGCGCCGAACTCGTGTTCCGCCCGGGGACCTTTTTCTTGGTCCGGCCGAAACTGATCGACTGCCCGCCCTGAGCCGACTGGTCCGCCGTGGCCGCTCTGGGATGGTACTCCCGAAGCTGCGTTGAGGTCCGCTGTCGCTCCTTCTGAAGTTGTTCGATGGAGGGTCCCTTAATGATATGTGACCATGGCAGCTCAGTACTGAACGGAATCGGTTGCAGGCAGGATTCCAGATCAATGGAGTGTTCCTCAAGGGCGGCGAACCACAATTCGTGAATGAAATCTTCACTCCAGCCGTCGAACCGCCCTCCCTTCCTGAAGACCGACTCAATAACATCAGCCATAGGTCGGTCGGCCCGACCGATGACGCCTTGCAGAAGCGCTGATTCAGTGTTGTGATGTTTGTAATTCACACCGCGAACACGGTTAGTCCGTTTGATAAACTGGATGCGGCGCAGCATCTCGGTGGCCGGGAGAATCTCGTCCCATTGTAGCGGAGTATGCGGCTTGGGTGTGAATGGTGACAGCGTGATATTGATTGTTTTCCTGCCGGAGTGCTCACGGCCAATCCGATGAATCTCCTGCACCATTTTGACAATGCCGAGCAAGTCCTCTTCCGTCTCACTGGGCAGACCAACCATGAAGTACAACTTCAGTGTTGTCCACCCTTTTTCGTAGGCCATGCGTATTGTGTCGAAAACCGCCGCGTCCGGAAAATCCTTGCGTACAAAAGCCCGCAGACGTTCGGTTCCGGCCTCGGGCGCCAGCGTCAGACCGGATTTCCGGACCCTGCTGACGGCATCCAGTAGTGTCGGACTGATGGAACCGGGCCGTAAGGCCGGCAGGGCAATAGACACCCGCTGCGACTCCAGTCTCCGCGCCGCAGTGGCCGCCAGTTCGTCGATTTCGGGATAGTCCGATGACGACAACGACACCAGTGCAACTTCATCATAACCGGTCGAGTCCATCTGGGTCTCGATCTGCCGCAGGATTTCATGTCGTGGTCGCACTCGCACCGGACGATAGATCGGACCGGCCTGGCAGAAGCGGCATCCCTGGGGACATCCGCGCATAATCTCAACGGCCAGGTGCGGATGGACAGTCTCGATGAGCGGCACTATCGGTTGCTCCGGGTAGTACTCCGGTTTCAGGTTGGTGACCAGGCGGGCGCGGATCCCGGCGGGGGCGAAATCGACCAGCGGGCGCCGCTGATCATCGTAGAAACGCGGCACGTAAACCGATTCGACCTGACTTGCCAACTGTTGAAGTTTCTCCTCACGCGACGCACCCTTTATCTCATGCAAAACCGAAAGCATTTGCGGCAAACCCTCTTCGGCATCTCCGATAAAGAACAGATCTATGAAGGCCGCCATCGGTTCAGGGTTGTAGACAGCAGGACCACCGGCAAAAATAAGAGGATCGTCATCGGAGCGATCCTTCCAGCGCAAAGGGATGCCGGCCAGATCCAACATGGTCAGCACGTTGGTGTAAACGAGTTCGTAGGTCAGGGTGAAACCGATAGCATCGAACTGCCGGGCGGGTCTGGATGTTTCCAGTGAGAAGAGGGGGATGTTTTCGCGACGCATGATTTCCTCAGCATCACGATCGACCGCAAACACGCGCTCGGCCAGGAACCGATCATCCCCGTTGACCAAGTGGTACAATTCCTGCAAACCGTAGAAAGACTGACCGATTTCGTACTTGTCAGGAAAAGCGTGGAGGTAGTTCACACGACCGGACGGATCTTTAACGATCTGGCCCGGTTCGCCCCCGGCGTACCGCCCCGGTTTGATGACATAAGGGAGGAATTTCTCTTCGATCAGTTTTCGCATATAATAAGTGCTTCGGTTACCGTTAATCTACCACACGATACAGGAAACGGAGAGTTAGGGCAAGTGAGAATTTGGTTGATGTCGCTGCCGTTTGGCAACAGCGGTGCGCGACCGTTTGGGAGTGCTCGGGTGCTGTCGGGCGACCCTGCCTCACAGCACCTGAAAATGGAGGGCAATCGAAACTCTGAGTGTTGTCACGCCTCTATCCGCTCTATTGGCGGAATCATTATGACAACCGATACTGCTGATAGAACGATAGAGTTGACACAGATTTCGACCTGATTACTGGTTCAGGCTTTCATTTTCTGTCAACCAGAACGAAACCAGCGGGTACAAAGGATGAAGTAGATAACTGACGGTTTGATTAATGCAGAGACGTACAGCACAACCAGCCTCAATCCTGATGGTAGCCAGTGGGCGGCCTCGGTCGGCTTGCCCTACCGAGCAGCAGACGCTGCTCGAAGATTTCCCGGCTGATCGCGGGTGGCTGCAAACTTTGGGTCAGTTGCCGGATGCTCAGGGAAACAACCGCGCGACCGGTCCGTTGGCAACCCTCGATTTGCTGCGCAGGTTTGTAAGGTCGTTGCCGGGATGCGACATTGTCCATTGTCATCTGTCCGAACCGGGATTGTGGACTCTCGTGGTACTCATTCAAACTCTTATCGCTCGCTTTTTCGGCAAGCCTTTGTTGGTTGATTTGCGTGACTGTATCGACCGGCTTGACGATGAAAACCTGCCGATCACCCTGC
>CBDUZQ010000181.1:0-5651 GCA_965371755.1 uncultured bacterium | reverse complement strand
GGCAGAATGTCGTTTTCTATATGCTCCAGAATCGGCGGGAGGTCGGCCTCAACCTCCAAGGGACTAGCATCGATTTTGATCTCTCGTTTTCGGTCAAGATGACTGATGGTCGTTATGCCCCGTTTGATGCGGTAGGTGGCCAACTCGCTGAACGGATATGCGCTTCCGTCGGTAGTGCGAATCCGCATCCGGTCCAGTTGACCCAGCGACAACCGATCTTCCGGACGATAGCGCGCCCAGACACGGATTTCATCACGACCGCGTTGAATGCGTTGAATCTCCTGCCCGAAAAACCCCTGCCGCACCTGCCCGGCGACATCCTGAAGCGTCAAACCCAGGGTGTGGGCTCTCGGTTTGAGGGCAATGTCGATTTCACGCCGACCTTCCTGATCGGAGTTGGTGATGTCCTTGAGAACCCCGTAGCTCTTCAGTTCAGCTACCAGTAGACGTCGAGCCTCATCCAATTGCTCGATGTCGTTCCCAAGCAAACTCAGCGAAACAGGCTTGCCGAAATGCCCGGCTTTGCCAAAAGTGATGTTCTGCACACCTGGTAAGGGACCAACGACTTCGCGAATGCGGTTGGCTATCTCGTAACTTTGCAGGTCCCGCTGCTCAGCATCCATCAACTGCAGGACGAGACGTCCGGCATGACTACCGGACTCGCCAAGATCATTCGATCCGATATCGCGCTTGATCCCGATGACGATATCGGCCGAGTCCTCGCGTTCGCTCTTGTACTCATCGTTAACCTCCCAGCATACTCGCTCTATACCGGCCAGAAGCGAATCGGTGGCAACTTCCTGACTACCGGCTACCAGCGAAACATTGATCGGCACGGTGTCGCTATCGACGAACGGAAAGAAAGTCACGCCGATCAGTCCGCCACGGACCAACCCCACCGTAAGCATCACCAGGGCTATCGGAGTGGTGATCGTAATCCATTTGTGGTTCATGGCGGCGCGGAGTAACGGCGCATAAACGCGGTGCGTCAGAGCATGGACGAGGTTGTCGATCCGTTTTCGAATCGCCGGAACCGCTTGATCCCGTTGCAGACCCTTCGAGTGCGCGAGATGAGACGGCAGCACCAAAAACGCCTCAATCAGCGAGAAAACCAGTGAGGCAATGACCACCAGCGCCATATGCCAGATAATTTTGCCCATCATACCATCCAGGTAGAAAAATGGAATGAAGGCGATAACAGTTGTGGCTATAGATGTTGTCACCGGCGCCAGAACTTCCATCGTGCCGTCAACCGCCGCTTTCAGTGCCGGTTCACCGCGTTCATGGCGGGCGTAGATATTCTCCGCCACCACGATGGCGTCGTCAACCAGGATGCCGACAACGATAATCATTCCAAAGAGCGAAATAACGTTGATAGTGATACCTGAGAAACCGGCAATTATGAACATACCGGCAAACGAGAACGGAATACCGACTGCCACCCAGAAGGACAACCGCAGCTTCAAAAAGAAGCCCAGGGTCGTTAGCACCAATAGCAAACCTATGAGGCCGTTCTTGACCAGAAGATCGATTCGCTGCGTGAGCGGAATGGTCCGGTCATCAATAACGGTGGCATGCAGGGTCTCGTTGGATTCGTTGAACCACTCGATGTACGTCTTGGTGCTGTCGGCGATGGCAAGGATATCCTCCTGCTCGGTCTGATCGATATTGAGGATGACCGCCGTCTGGCCGTTGTAATAACGTTTGTCCGGAATATCCTCCCACTGCTCCCGGGTTGTAGCTATGTCACCCAGGTAAATGACACTGCCGTCGGCGTTGCCGCGAACCGGTATCCGGTCCAGTTCCTCGGCGCGGTAGCTGCGTCCCCAGGCCCGGATGAGAATCTCTTCGTCATCGGTGTCAAGCTTCCCCCCGGAGATGTTGATATTAGCTTTTCTAACCGCCGCCGCGATCTCATCGAAACTGATGCCATACCGGCGCAGGTCCGCCTCCGCTACTTCGATTGAGAATTCAAGATTCGGCAGCCCCTCGAAAGCCACCTGAGATATCCCCTCCATAGCCAGCAGGTCATCGCGGAATCGTTCGGCGATGTACTTCAGGTTGTACCGGTCGGCGGCACCATACAGCACCACCGACAATGACCGGGTGCGGAACTTTTGCTCGAAGATGACCGGCTCTTCGGCGTCGACAGGAAAGGAGTTGATGCGGTCCACGGCATTCTTGACATCGGCCAGCACCTTTTCGATATCAGCTTCGCGGGTGATCTCTACGCTGACGGTACCGCTGTTCTCTCTTGAAACCGAAGTGACACGCTCAACACCAGCCAGGCCATCAAGGTTCTCCTCAATCTTCAGCACGACACCTTCGGCCACCTCTTCCGGAGCTGCTCCGGGGTAGGCGATCTGAATAGTGATGATGTCCGGTATGATCTCCGGGAAGAACGAGTAACGGAGACGACCGTGTGAGATAACGCCGAATCCGATTATGCCTAACAACAACACTGTCGTCCAAATCGGATGGCGGATGAAGTATGCAACTACCCGGCGCATCAGCGAGTCCGCTCCCCGGTGATGATTCGCGGAGCAGCGAGTATTCCGGCTGAGACGCCCTGCAACAGTTCGACCACAACAGTGTCGCCGTCATTCAGTCCAGTCTCCACCACGACCGAATCGTCACTCCGGTGAGCTATCGTTACATCGCAATGATCCAACCTGCCATCAACCACGCGGTAAACGTAGGAGTTCTCATAAAGAGCCCGGCGAGGCATGGAGAACGCGTTTTCGACGTTGCGCCCCGGGATTCTCGCCTCCAGGAAAACGCCGTTCAGCAGAGGTTTTCCGTCCGCCGGGTCGACCGAGACATAAACATCCACCGTCTGGGTGCGAGCTTCGACATGACTCCCGATGCGAGCTATCCGACCCCGCCACTGATCGCCGGTTTCCAGCGAGGTAAGAATGACCGGCCGGTTTCGCTCGATCCAGGTCAGGTCCGTAGCCGGAACGGGCAACTGTACTTCCTGACTTTCCAGGCTGACAATGCTCCCCAGCAGGCTACCGCCTCGCGCCGTGGAACCAGTCCGGAAGCCGGCGCTGAGTACGGTGCCGTCAAACGGGGCATAGAAGAAATGTTTGTCCCTGACAACTTCAAGATCGCGCAGGCTGTAATAGAGTTTGTAAACGTTGAAGCGGGATAGCAGTAGTTTCAGTCTCTCGTGGGTGACCTCCGGCAGTAGCGCTGATTTCTGGTCGAAATCGCAGGCGCTGAAGTACTCCTGCCAGATCGGGTAGTCCAGCGGGAATTCGGTTTTCAGTTCCGGCAGCACCATCGCCAGGGCAGTCAGGAATTCACTCTTGGCGCTGTTTAACCGAAACCCGGCCTGACGGTCATCGATCTTCAGCAGCAGGTCACCTTTTGAGAACGATTGCGCCGGCTGAAAAGTAACATCACCCGCCATGACCACCCCCGCTACCTCGCTGTACAACTGAATCGGTTCAGCGCTGACCACCCGTCCAAGGGCGGTAATCTCGGTGGGAACAGAGTGCAAGTTCACCACCGTTGCCGCCACCGACTTTGGGCGTGGCCTGTCATCTCGCGGCGGCGGATCGCTCCGCATCTGCATCAGGATCATCATGGCCCCAAAGCCGATCACCAAAATACCGATCGGCAGTAATATTTTCCCTGCTCTTGTCATTTAGTTAGCTTCTCCAGTCGTCCATCGGTTGCTTCGTTGGCTCTTCGCTGCGGTTGTCTCGTACTTTTAGAGCGCACCGGTCATACCTTTGTTAGACTTCAACCGCTTAACCCAGGCATAGTTCCGACCGATGGCCATATAGTAGCTGATAGCAGTCCGCAAGGCAACGTTTGTTCTGCCGGTGAACCTCAACAGATCGGCTCCGGACAGTATTCGATTTACATTTGCAGCCGCAACGGTTATCATGGTCCCGTTGAGGTGACGGACCCGGGCCGGGTGCCCGCCACTCTGAGCCGTACATAACAGTACCAACGAAGTAAGGAAAACGATCTATGCCTTCGACAGAACCGACCGCGCCATCGAATTTCATCAGAACCATCATCCGGGAGGACATAGCCGCCAACAAGAACGACGGTCGCGTGCATACCCGCTTTCCCCCGGAACCGAACGGCTATCTGCATATCGGACACGCCAAGGCGTTCTGTGTGAACTTCGGCATGGCGGCTGAGTACGGCGGCCTGTGCAACCTGCGCTTCGACGACACCAACCCGGTCAAGGAAGACGTGGAGTACGTGGACTCCATCATGGAGGATATCCGCTGGTTGGGGTTTAGCTGGGATGACCGCCTGTTTTACGCCTCGGACTACTTCGACCAGTTGTACGAGTACGCCGTGCAGCTTGTCAAACTGGGCAAAGCGTATGTCTGCGATCTCAGCGCCGATGAGATTCGAGAGTATCGCGGTACCCTGACCGAGCCGGGTAAAAACTCACCGTACCGGGACCGATCGGTAGACGAAAACCTCAAACTGTTCGAGAAGATGAAAGCGGGCGAGTTCCCCGATGGCTCGCGTGTGCTCCGTTCAAAGATAGACATGGCCTCAGGTAATCTGAACATGCGCGACCCGGTGATCTATCGCATCATACATACTTCGCATCATCGCACCGGCGACAAGTGGTGTCTCTATCCCATGTACGACTTCACGCACTGCCTTTCCGACTCGATTGAGTCCATCACTCATTCGCTCTGCTCGCTGGAGTTCGAGGACCATCGACCTCTGTACGACTGGTATCTGGATCAGTTGGGGGTGTTCCACCCGCAACAAATAGAGTTTGCCCGTCTGAATCTCAGTTACACTATACTAAGCAAGCGCAAGTTGATCCAACTGGTCGACGCCGGTCACGTCAGTGGCTGGGATGATCCCCGGATGCCGACTATCTGCGGACTGCGTCGTCGCGGTTACACACCGGCTGCGATTCGGAACTTTCTGGAACGGATTGGCGTGGCCAAACGCGATAGTATCGTGGCCGTGGTCGATCTTGAGTTCGCTGTCCGCGAGGACCTGAACAAACGTGCGCCGCGCGTGATGGGGGTGCTGAACCCGTTGAAGGTTGTGATCGAAAACTATCCCGAGGACCAGACCGACGAACTCGACGCCGTCAACAACCCGGAAGACGAATTGGCCGGAACGCGCAAGGTTCCGTTCTCGAAAGTGCTCTATATTGAACGCGAGGATTTCCGCGAGGATCCACCGATAAAATTCTACCGCCTGGCGCCGCGACGTGAGGTGCGACTGCGCTATGCGTATTTCATCACCTGCACTGATGTCATCAAGGATGAAAACGGCGAAGTGATCGAGTTGCGTTGCACCTACGATCCGGCCTCGCGCGGCGGCTCATCGCCGGATGGGCGCAAAGTTAAGGCGACGTTGCACTGGGTGTCGGCCGCTCATGCGCTGGATGTCGAGGTGCGGCTTTATGAGCACCTGTTCGCTGTAGAGGATCCGTTCAACACCGAGGAGGGTCAGGATTTCACATCCAACCTCAACCCGAACTCACTGAATGTGCTGCCGTCGTGTAAGGTGGAACCTTCGCTGGCCGACGCCGAACCAGGTGCGACTTACCAGTTTGAGCGTCGTGGGTACTTTTGTGTCGACTCGAAGGACTCTCGTCCTGATCACTTGGTCTTCAACCGCACGGTCACTTTGCGCGACACCTGGGC
>CBDUZQ010000180.1:0-5670 GCA_965371755.1 uncultured bacterium | reverse complement strand
CCGGAAGCTTCGAGCTTGACGTCGGGATTCAATGCCCGAGCCAACCGGACTAACTCGTGCAGACTGTCCAACGATTGATTGTCTAGGAGCAAACGCTTCACACCGACCTTGATCGCCTCGGTCAACTCCTCGGCGCTTGAGATCTCGACTTCGATTGTAACGTCATCTCCCTGCTGGTCGAACTGGATGCGATAGTCTACAGAAGCCAGCCAGTCACGGGTTCGATCGACAGCGGCGGAGATGGAGCCGGCGGCGGCGATATGGTTATCTTTGATGAGCACCATGTCGTAAAGACCAAACCGATGGTTCTCGCCACCCCCGTGCCGCACCGCCTGCTTTTCCAAAAGACGAAATGCCGGCGTAGTCTTGCGGGTATCGAGAATGCGACAGTCGGTACCGCTGATCTCATCGACATATCGGCGGGTGAGCGTGGCCACGCCGCTCAGGTGAGCCAGAAAGTTCAGGGCCGTACGTTCGGCGGTCAATAGCGTCCGGTTCAAACCCTCGAGTTCGATAATGGTATCGCCCGGTAAGAACCGGTCACCGTCGTTCAAGACCGGGGTCAGTTTGTTGGCCGAGTCCACTTTCTGAAATGAAATAATGGCCGGCGGCAACCCACTCAGGACGCCCTCGGACTTGGCTATAATTACGCCTTTCACCAGATCAGGCTCAAGGGCGGCCAGCGAGGTCACATCGCCGCGACCGATATCCTCATTCAGCGCTGACCGGACCAGGCTCAATATGGAGGGGTCCTGTCGCTTCATACTTGATAATCAACGTCGCTATTGGCAAATGTCAATTGCCAATTTATATTGGTCTCATGTCAAAGCGGAAAACTCGTGACCAGATTATCGCCGTGATCGGCTACGGCTCGCAAGGACGGGCGATGGCGCTCAACCTGCGCGACTCTGGCTACGATGTCATTGTTGGTCTGAGCACGCGGTCCGGATCGCGCCGACTGGCTACTGACGACGGTGTGAAAAAGATCGAGACAGTCAGGACCGCCGTGACCAGGGCCGATGTGATCTGCTTCGCTTTTCCGGATCATCTCCACGGGCGTGTGTATGAGCGGGACATCAAAGGCCGTCTCAAGAGTGGGACGACACTTCTGTTTCTGGCTGGGATGTCGGTGCATTTCGGATTCGTGGAGCCGCCGCCCGGATGCGATGTCATCATGATTGCTCCCCATGCTCCGGGCGCGGCTATGCGCGATTGCTATCTTAGCGGTGAGTCGGTCTCGGCTTTCTTTGCCGTACACCAGAACGCATCCGGCAGAGCAACCGCCACCGGGCGTGAGTTAGCTCTGGCCCTGGGCATCGCCCGCAATCGTCTGATCCGGACGACGTTCGAGCACGAGGCCCTGGGCGATCTGTTCGGGGAGCAGGCAGTGCTGTGCGGCGGCCTGGCTATGTTGCTCAAGCTTGGTTTCGAGACCCTTCTCGAAAAAGGACTGCCACCGGAGAACGCCTATCTGGAAGTGGTTCACCAGTTGGACTTGCTGGTCGACCTGGTCAAGAAGCACGGCATCGAGGGAATGCTGAGCCGCATCTCAGTGGCGGCGCGATTCGGATCGGTACAGGCCGGTCCGGAGATTTTCGATGAGACGGTCGCACAGCGCATGAAGAAGACTTACGACCGTATCGCATCGGGGGAGTTTCCGGAGAAACTAAATAGTCTCACCCCTCGCGACGTCTCGGCGCTCAAGAAGCAACTCAAGAAGTTGAGTCATCCGCTTCTGGAGAAGTACGCGCGGAAGTACTCGGACTCCTGAGCTGCCAGGCTCTGACAATGTAGTATCCGATCAGGCTGAGAATCAGACCGAAATGGATGCCCGCCCATAGTCTCTGGAAGTTTTGACAGCGGCGATACTCGAACTCAGGGAACGCTGCCTTACCGAAGAAGATACCCACGGTCATGGCCACGGCAAAAAGCACCAGCCCAAAAGCGGCAAACCGAAAAGACATCCTTGACTTGAGATATCGGAACATGGCTTGCACGGTCAACAGGGTCAATGGGATCATGAACACGAAAGGTGGAAAAAGAATCCTCGTCTCTCGCGCGAGGGTCAGAAAAAGCGTCAGAAAAATCGTAGCCGGTACCGTCAGTATAGCGCCCCACCAGAGAAGTCGAAAAGCGGATCCCGACCTGCCCCCGCGAAACGCCAACGGTGCGGCCAGCCACATGAAGCCGAACGAGATGAAGAGCGAGAACAGAGTGTCCGAGGTTCTCAGATGGTTCTCGAAATTGAACTGAATGAGCGAAAAGCGCGCCGGGTCAGGCTCCTGCCAGACGATGGCATAGAAAACGCCGTATATCAGGAGCGGCAGAAGCGACAACAGCACCAGCCGCCGGCGCGGTATCTTTTCGCAACGTAGCCAGGCCACCAACAAGAAAGCCCCGAAAAACAATAGGCTTTGCTCGCGCGCGAATATGGCCAGCGTGAACCAGACAATCCCGGCGGTCATTCGCGACTTAAGCAACGACAGCAACGCCAGGATCATGAACAAGTGCGCCCACAGATCATCGCGGGTGTGCAGCGGCTCGATGTGCGCGGCGAGAATGGGATAGGCACTCAACACCAAAAACAGCCCCAGTCGCGACCAGCCGATCGAGAAATTCAGTTGTCTGAGATAGTAGTAGAAGCTCAATCCTATGGCGGCAGCTAGTGAAAACTGGATCAGAAAGAACGATGTCTTCACTTCCAGAGAGAACAGCCGACGAAGCAGTTCTATCGAGTATGCCAGAAACGGCCGGATCGAAAACGGATAGGTGGCCAGCCCCCACTCGTGCGCCTCGACAAACCATTCCTCCGAAAGCTGCATGTCGGACCCGCACCATTTCCAGTGCAGGAAGAACGAGAGTCCCACGACGACAAGAGTGATCGAAGCGGCCACGGGGAGTTCGGACCGATTGGTGGCAGTGAATTTCGGATGAGGCTGGTTCATAGGCGTATCAAGATAAGATTGGCCCTGCCGGATGTCAACCGACCACAACTCGGCTCGTCCTTCGACTCCGCTCAGGATGAGGTGTCAACGCGGTCGGCGTGTTGTCTACGTCCTTCGACTTCGCTCAGAAACTACTCCCCAGGCTGAATGTGAATCGGTTGGTGTCGTAATCGGAGAGTTGCCAGGTGAACAACAGTTTGAAATTCAGCGGCGGCACCCGTCCCAGTCCGAAACCTATCTCGCTGTACATCTTCGGCGCTATGCGCACCAGCTCGTCGCCCGGTTGGGTTGAATGTCCGCCGAAGTCGGTCCAGAATGCGCCGCCGTGCAGAATCAGCGAGAACGGAATGTCCGTTACAATAGGGAGTCCGCTGCGTCGAAACAGCCACCGTCCGAAATCGTGACGTGCGTAAACGTAGGCCGCACGACTGCCCTTGAAATTGGTCTCGCCGAGAGTCTTGAAATTCATTTCAGTGCTGAAAAACTCATCGCCGAAGTCGATCGTGAAGTACCTCTGAGGCGGCAAAGTGCGATCCGATCCGCCCACTACCGCACGAATGGACGTCAACCCCATTCCTAACGTTCGCTGTCGTCGACGTATTTCAACGTAGTACCGCACGAAATCGAAATCGTTGTCGATCAGATCGGGCGAGGCGAATTCAAGATTGGCTTCCAGCCTGATCATCGGAATGGCACCCACGGTTACTTCTTGATTCTTGAGTTTCATCAACGACCGCGAGTCGAAGGCGAGGCGAACCTGAGCGCTTCTCATGGCACCCTCGACGATGGCCGGATTGGGGCGGTGTTTCTTGCTGTCACGGAAGAAGCTGTACTCGGTGTGATTCGCTTCTGAGTAATGACGGTGGTCGCCGTAGACAACCCCCAGGGTGATATGTTTTTCGATTTTCCCACTGGCCCGGATATCCACACCGCGTGTTCGGTAGTAGTCGTACGGATCGGTCTTGTTGGTGATTGCCATGATGGTGGGATTGTAGCGGCGTGAGATCAACGTCGGAACAGGAATGACGTCGTCCACGTACGAAACGCCGACATCCAATAATCGTCGCTGCCACAAGCGGTACGTTACGCCGTAACGGTGCTGCCAGCGTTCACGGTCAAAGGCGTAACCGATCTTATAGGTCAGGGTGGTCCGGGGCAAGTCATAACGAGAACCGCCGCCGTGGCCGATGTAAGCACCCTCGACCCGGTTAAAGTGAAAGAAGTTCTCGTTGAACAAGGAGCGCGCCACCAGCCGTAACAAACCCGACCCGATCTTCCTGCCCAGGGACCGCGGTGCATTCTCAAGCGAATCGATTCGTTCGTAACCGCGCTGTTCCAGATCTGTCAATGGAACCATCTGGCCGGCGTACCATTTTGCTGAATCGATATCGTCCGCCTCCGGATCGACCTCCAGGACGTAATCGAAGGTGCGGTCATCATGATCGACCTCGAAGAAGTAGTTGTGCAGAGCCGCTACATAATCGATAGAGTAAATCGGCAGACCTGGGATCGGCAGGTCGAGATCGAAGGCATACCCGATCTCGACCGGCATCCAGTATTCATTGTCGAACTGCGCGCAGCGCTGATAGTAATTCACGCTCGACATGAAGGGTGTTTCAAACCCTTCACTCAGGCCGCCGTCAATCCCGACCACCTCGAATGAGGAATCGGCTATGTCAATGGTAGCCACGAACAGCGGGTCAATACTGTTCTTGGGCTCCAGTTCGAGTCGGAATACCAGGCGGTCATCTATGAAGACGGTATCAATAAGATAGTAATTGTAATAGTCCAGTGCGTCGGTCGCCGTCGGCGAGACGACGTTATACCGGCCGAGGTCAACTCGGTCAGCGTTAAAGTTCAGAATCTCCCCGATAGTGACCAAAGTCCCCTCGGCCTCAACGTTCGAAGAAACCTTGCGGGCAGTAATAATCTCTTTGTACTTGTCCGGCTGTTCCCAGAAACCTTTCATTTGTGTCTCGGTGATCAGAACAACACTCTCGGAATCTGATTTGGAAGTATCACGCACCAGCAATTTGGTGTAGGCATCGAAGTCGTAACTTTGCAATCGAGAGAGGATTTCCTTCTTGCGCTTGATCGCCTCGATGATGATCCGCTGAGCTGGATCGTAAGCGCGACTATAGACTTTGGTGCCGGGGATTTCAATCATAGCCGGACGCATGCCTACGTCAAGCACGGTATCTGCGTCGGTTACCAATAACTCTCGAAGCTCCGAATAGTGCGCCACATGGCTGAACCTAAGCTGGTACGTTCCAGGCTCCAACCTGAGCCGGTATTGGCCCTGGTCATTAGCAAGCATTGAACGTCCGGTTCCTATCACCCGGATGGTCGCGCTGGGCAGGGGTTCGCTGCTTTCCTGGTCATATATCGTCCCGGTGATTACACCGGCCTGGATAGGCTGGACTATCGTGATTACCATAATCAACAGCAGTAGTCGCACATTAATCTCCTTGTCTTCGCACCTCAACCTGCTTTCATGTTTCCATTGTATACGACTGAAAGTGGCGTGCGGCCACGAAAAATCAGTCCATTTCCGAGCAGATACTTTTGATCTCAGTCGGTCTGATGGGATTTGCAGCACATGAATGGTCCGACGAATCTACTTAATGATGACCAGCTTGCCGATCTGGCTGCCGTATGCCGACTCAACCACCCAGTAATACAGCCCCGACACCACCCACATGGTGTTACGCGTGATCAGGTTCCA
>CBDUZQ010000179.1:0-5726 GCA_965371755.1 uncultured bacterium | reverse complement strand
AGTATTTCATGCTTCGACTGCGCTCAGCATGACGGGCGGGTGGCCCGGACGTTCGTCCGGGTTTCTTACTCGGAGCACGGCAACTATGAGACCCGGACAGATGTCCGGGGCAAGCAGTCGCGAACAAAGCGACCGATTGCTACCACCACACTTGTCGGCCGTCTTCGTAGGAAAAGGGGCGTTCTTCGTGGTCGCTATCCTCGGCCACCAGCCAGTAGAGGCAGCCCGCGGGCACGTCCTCGAACGCCAATGGCTCGTCGGCAGCAGTCGCTTTGCCAACTGATTGCCAGCCGTCGTCGAAGTAGAACAGTTCGTACTCGACGCCCGGTGTCAGGAACGATTTCTCGATTCCGTCGGTGGACGCAACCTGTTTGCGGCGAGTCGTTGAGGTCAGCTGAGGGCGAAACAGATTACCTTTATCCACCTCGAACTGTTGCCGGCCGGAGTTGCTGTCAACCACGAACGGCCAGCCGTATGGCACCACCTCTTTGTTCAGGTAGAGTCCCGGCAGGTAGATGAGCTGTTCACCCATGCCATCAAAAGTGACATGGTCGCCGTTGATCCGCGCCCAGTCGATCGGTTTCCAGTCACCGGAGTTGAACACGCACAGGTAGGCGATGTCGACACTATCCGGCGCCTCCATGGTCAGCGTGACCGTAGCGCTGCAAGTCTGAACGTAGTCACTGGTGACATCGACATAACTCTTGCCGCGCAGCCAGCCGGGCAGTTTCTCCTGTTTATGCTCCTGGAAAACGAGATTGTCCTTCTGTTGGGCGAAGGATTTGCGGTAGACTTTGGCGGGCTTGTGCGCCAGTCCATAGTGGCGGGGGTTGGCTTCAGCGCCCATGAACGGTGTTACCTGCCCGTCCCGATTGAGGATAGCGTTCCAGGCGTGGTTGTTGCCGGCATCGGCCCATGCGGGGGTGTAGTCGCTGGTGACCGCCAGCCCGTTGGCGCGCATGGCGTAGATGGTGATGTTGGTCATGTCCTCGCATCGTCCCAAACCGGATGTGAGCATTTCGGACAAACCCTGATCGGTCGGGTGATAGTAGTAACGGGGATCAAAAGTGAAATATGTCTTGATATCGTCGTTGATCAGAGATGCCGCCTCGACCGGATCAGTCGGGTCGGTCATATTGTCGGCCAGGTCAGCGTACTTTTCGAAGAAATACTTGCGCCAGGGTTCGAGCGGTTCGCCGCTGCCCCGGTATGGAAGGACATACCGAGAGAACTCATCAAGCGACAAATGTGCCGCCCACGGCCGCTCCCGCCAGGCGCGAAAGGCGTAATCGATCTGAGTAATGAGGAAATCGGCTGTGATTGACTCTACATCGGTCAGCAACTCTCTCTTCCCAAAGTCGAGTTCACCATGTTCCGCTTCCAAAACAGAGAATGAAGTTCTCAGTGAATCATAGGATGGGTAGTCGCTAACATCAAAGGCAACCACATTGTCGGCGGTGTCCTTCAGATCATAGGTTGCGTAACCGTGCCCTTCCATGTTGCCGATGAGGAAGAGCGCCGCCTCGAGCTTGAGAGTGTCACCGGCGGTGCGATAGTGGGTGATCACCTTCTCCAATTCAGCGCCGTTGTCACCTGCCGCTTCAATGGCTGATGATACATCAACCGGCAACTTCGGTCCAAGCGAGCAAGTCACCACCATGAGACCAACCGCGGCTGCGAGTAACAATCCTGTCAACACTGTTTGCTTCATGATAATCCTTGGTTTTACTGGGGATGTTTGATTCATGTGAGTATACTATTATGTGGGTTGCCCGTCGGCAAGTATTCTGTGATATTTCGGTCGGTTTTATCAAGAATTTGGTTGCATGTTCGCCGACACCGTGTATATTCAGGCCAGTATTTGACCGGATGTCCATAGAGTTCCATTCTTCGGACACATTCACCGGCGACAATTGAAGAGGTTCCTGCAAAGAGCTTTTGGATTGGGTCCGTGGTAAAGCCACGTAATTCGATCAGCCTGCGGTTGACCTCGAACAAGGTTTTCGGTTAGGTAGTATGCAGAGTACTTACATAAAGATTCATGAGTATCTGGAAGCTGTGACGCCGGAGCGTCCCCCTGTTCTTCGTGAGATGGAAGAGTACGCCAGCGAGCACAGTTTCCCGATTGTAGGACCATTGGTGGGGAGGTTTCTGTACCAGATGGCGATAACCATCAAAGCCAGGAGAATATGTGAACTGGGTTCTGGTTTCGGATACAGCGCCTACTGGTTTTCACTGGCAATGCGTTCCCGCGGTAGAATTCTCATGATCGATTCGGACAAACGAAACAAGCGGCGTGCCTATGGCTACTTCCAGAGAGCCGGCTTGGAGAGTCAGTTTGAGTTCAGGGTGGGAGATGCCTTGAGAATTCTGAAGAAAACTGATGGACCGTTTGACATTATCTTCAATGACATCGACAAGGACGGCTACCCCCGGACGATCGATGCGGTGGCAGGCAGACTGAAGAAGAATGGTCTGTTTATCACCGACAATCTAATCTGGTCCGGCCGGGTGTGCGACAAGAATCCGGACAAAACCACGGAGGCGATAAAGGAATTCACGCGATGCTTGTATCAGGATAGCCGCTTCTTTACGACTATCCTGCCGATCAGGGACGGAGTCAGCTTAGCGGTCCGTCTGTAGCGGTCTGGGTCAGGCAATGGCGTCAACGGTGACGGAAAGACCCTACAAATGTTGAAACAAAATGAACTGTTGAGACGTTCAATAGATGGGCATGCCCTAAACTAAAGCCGTCTGAAAGATTTCCGATAATGGTAACAAGGTTCAATCAAACAGACGACTGGTGCACTAGGGGTGTCTGGGTCGAAGGTTGGTCCAGGTCATTTCGAATGTCAATCTTAGTTGTGCGGACTTGATCACCGTTGGACAACTCGAATCAGCTTGACTAAGGTCAATGGATATCCTGACGGCAGCGATTGAATAACAATATCGCAAAAAGCTAACAAAAATGTTGACAAATACTATAAGAACGTGTTTGAATTGTGCTCCGAGATTATTTGATCTCAATTGGTTCTTTACTCTTGGCAGGAATCCGCTGGCTACCAAGGGGTATTTCGATAACCAAACTCGGTCAGCGTGAACAGGGGTTTCATAACAACAGGTCGACACCGCTTGTGTGGTGCGACGAAAAGAAAGATGTGCAGGAGGTAATATGGCTCCAAAGCGAGCAGTTTTCATGAGCTACGAGAGTGACGAAGCTTGTGTTGAAGTGAGGAAGTATATAGAAGAGTCCGGGATCATTTTGCAGGTTCGCGATATCTCCAAGCAGCCGCTGACGGAGTGGGAATTGACCAACCTGATCGGGCAGCTTAGGATCGAACATTTCCTCAATACGTCAGCTCCCAGTTTTGGTAAGCACAAGCTAGACCAGTCGCTGCCGCCGCGAAACGACCTCATTAAGTTGATGGCCGAGGATCACACATTGATCCGCAAGCCTATCGTCAAAGCGGCTCGTCTGATTACAGTTGGGTGTGATAAGAGCAAAATCGCCGAAATGCTCCAGATTAACAGCAACGGCGAAGCAGTTGTCCATGATCCGCCACCGCCGAGGAACCACCGTCACAAAAAGGCTCACGCCGGTCGTTCCTGACGAGTCATCCCCTCCCGCCACGGGATTGCAGCAGGGCAGCGGCTGCAGGTCGGCCAATGCCCTATAGGTTGTTTCGCCGCATCAATCCTCCCGCCATATTCTTGTGCCTGGCTGGTTGAGCTTCATGCCGCCGGGTCACCGTGTGGAATCAAACGTGGTCCCTTAGCTTCAATATTGCGTTTCCTGTCCCGTTAGCTATATTCTCTGCCATGAAGCTGATAGAAACTCAAAGGAATCACCATGACGATAGAACGTGAAGTGCTCCCTACTGATATTCTGATAGTCGGGGCCGGACCGGCTGGTCTGGCTGTGGCCTACAAGCTGGCCGAACTGGTGGCCGCCGATGAAAGCCTCGAGATGCCGGAGATTCTCCTTATGGAGAAAGGTTCGCACGTTGGCGCTCATTCGCTGTCGGGAGCTGTGATGGATCCCCGCGGAATTGCCGAACTCATTCCTGACTTCGTCGCCAAGGGCGCGCCGCTGGAGTCACCAGTCACCAACGATGCCATGTACTACCTTGGAGAGGAAGCCACGCTCAAGTTCCCATTCATGCCGTCGGCTGTCAACAACCACGGCAACTACATCGTTTCGCTCAACAAATTCACTGCCTGGTTGGGTGAACAGGTGGAAGCGGCCGGGATCGATATCTTTGCCGGACTGGCCGGGTATGAGTTGATCGTCAACGACGGTGCAGTCACCGGCGTGCAGACGGTGGATATGGGTTTGGACAAGGAGGGTAACCAGCGTTCCAACTTCGAACCGGGTTCGATCATTGAGGCGAAAGTAACCGTTCTGTGCGAAGGTGTCCGCGGTTCGCTGACCCGGCACGCCTATGAGAAAATCCCGGAACTGACCGCCGGAAAACTCCCGCAGGTTTACCTTACCGGCATCAAAGAAGTGTGGGAAGTTCCTGTGGGACGCATCAAAGCCGGGCAGGTCTATCACTCCATCGGCTGGCCTCAGCCTTCGAGCGAGTACGGCGGCGGATGGATCTATGCCATGAGCGATACCATGGTCTCGGTCGGGTACGCGGTCGGGCTCAACTCGCCCGATCCTACCAACGATCCTCACATGAAGTTCCAGCGGTACAAGACGCAGCCATTGGTTCGCAAGATTCTCGATGGTGGCGCCATGCTGCATTACGGCGCCAAGACGATGCCGGATAACGGCTACTTTTCCACACCCAAGCTGTACCACGACGGGCTGCTCCTGTGTGGTGATTCAGCCGGGATGCTGAACCCGCAAAAACTGAAAGGGATCCACCTGGCCATCAAGTCCGGCATCATGGCGGCCGAGACGATCGTCGAGTGTTTCAAGAAGGACGATTTCTCCGCAAACGCGCTGCGCGGCTATGAAGAGCGCTTTGAAAAAAGCTGGGCGCGCGAGGAACTTTACAAAACCCGAAACTTCCACGCCGGGTTCAAGGGTGGGCTGTTCTCAGGTCTATTTCATGGTGCTATGCAGATGGTCACCGGCGGCAAGGGATTGTTTGAACGGCGCGCTATCAAGCCTGACCATGAGCATATGTGCAAACTCGATGAATACGGTCGGCAGGCCGGGCGGGAGCCAGAGAAAATATCCGTCAAGTTCGACAACGAGTACACCTTCGACAAATTGACCGACGTCTACAAATCCGGCACCCAGCACGAAGAGGAACAGCCGGCGCATCTGGTGATTACCGACTACGACATTTGCAACAATCAATGCACCGAGGAATACGGCAACCCCTGTCAGCATTTTTGCCCGGCGCAGGTGTATGAGATGGTAGACGATCCCGAGCGCGAGGGAAAGACCAAACTGCAACTGACGCCGTCGAACTGTGTGCACTGCAAAACGTGCGATATCGCCGATCCGTACCAGGTTATCCGCTGGGTCGTGCCCCAGGGCGGCGAAGGACCCAACTATGAGAATATGTGAGGGGGGCGCAACCCAATGTGGCCGGATAGCAGAGTAGCGTCATGCCTCCCGTAGTAATCGGCTCCATCGGCGTGGCGCTGCTGCTTATCGCTTTCGCACTCAATCTGCTGCGCAAGCTATCGGAACGCAGCATACCGTATCTTCTGATGAACATCGTGGGCGCATTATTGGCTGCATGGTATGCCTGGGCGGGTGGCGC
>CBDUZQ010000178.1:0-5745 GCA_965371755.1 uncultured bacterium | reverse complement strand
GCCGGCTCATAGGATTCCACCGTGCAGCTATCTATCGGAGGCACATCCTTGGCCGTTGGCAGGAGATAGTCGTGCAAATTCGGGTTTAGGATCTCACCCCGGTCGTTGAAGAGCATTTCCTCAAGCAGAGTTTCCCCTAACATCATGGCGATAGCCCCTTCGGCCTGCCCCTCCACGCCCATCGGGTTTATCGGCGTGCCGACATCGTGGGCGTCGGTGAACCTGACCACCTTCACCTGACCCGTCTCAGTGTCCACCTCTACTTCACAGACGCAGGCTGTAAACGAGTAGGCCGGCGAGGTTCCGACCGTGGCGCCTTTGAAATTCCCGCCCAACCCTTCCGGCGGTGCATAGTGTCCCCGACCGACGAGCGGTCCGCTCTCGGAAAAGTACTTCGCCGCCACCTCGCGCCAAGGCACACTCTTATTCTTGTTCCCGGTGTCAAAGACGCGGTTCCCCCGGAAGTCAATCTGTTCGGACGGCGACTCCAACAGTTGCGAGGCCGCGTCCATCATTTGTCGTTTGATATCCTCGCCCGCCCGCATAGCCGCGTTGCCACCCATCAGGGTCACACGCGACGAATAGGAACCAAATCCCAACGGAGTGGTGTCGGTGTCGGCGTAGACGATCTTGATGCGATCGTAGGTGATACCCATAGCTTCGGCGGCGATTTGCGACAGGACGGTAGCCGACCCCTGCCCGATCTCTGTTTCGCCGGTGTACAGTATCGCCGTGTGGCCATCCTCGCTGATTTTGATGATGGCGTTAGAATGCGGAAACTTCGAGCGGTAGATCGGGTAACCGGCGCCGCTAACAAAACCTCCGCAACCGACGCCGATCCCCTTACCAAAGGGAAGCTTGCCGAACTTGCTGTCCCAGTCGCTCCGCTCGCGGACTTTTTTCAGACAGGCTTTGAATTCACACGAGCCTATATCGAGGTCGTTGATCGTACGTGTATTGGGGTCGGTAGCATTCTTCAGACGCACCTCTATCGGATCGAGCCCCAACTCCACGGCCAGCCTTGTCATCAGACTCTCAAAGGCGAACCTCGGGTGAGGACAACCATGACCGCGCATAGCGCCACAGGCGGGAAGGTTGGTGTTCACGCGGAAACCGTCGTACTTGAAATTGGGCAGCTTGTACAATGTGGGAACCATCGCCCCAGCGTAATAGACGGCCACCACACCGTAGGAACTGTACGCCCCTCCTTCGAGCACACACTTTTGTTGCACGGCAGTGATGCTACCGTCTTTCTTCATACCCATCTTCATATCGACGATCTGTTTATGTCGACCGCGACAATGGTGGAACATCTCCGAGCGAGTGTAGCGCATCTTGACCGGCTGTCCGGTTTCTTTCGCCAGCAGTGAAGCACAGATTTCCAGCGGGTTGACCTCGGCTTTGCCGCCGAAACCGCCGCCGCAGTGGGCGCCGATGACCCTGATATCGCCATCGGGCATGTCGAGGATCCTGGCCAGTTGGTAACGTACGTAGTGCACCACCTGGGTGGTGGTATGAACTGTCAGCCGTCCCGAGCGGTCCCATTCGGCAAGCGCGCAGTGCGGCTCCATGGGACTCTGATAAGTACGGTTGCCTTCGAAGTGATCGGACAGCACCAGGTCGGCCTCCTCGAAGCCCTTCTCTACATCTCCGAAGTTCCAGTCGACCCGGGTATTTACGTTCTTAGCGTATCTCTCATGTACGATCGGCGCTCCCTCCTCCATCGCCTCGATCGGATCAAAGACCGGCGTGAGTTCCTCATAGTGAACTTCGATCAGCTCCAAGGCGCGGAGGCAGGTCTCTTCATCAACTGCCGCCACCGCAGCGACCTTGTCCCCCACGTGCCGCACCTTCTCCTTAGCCAGAACGTGTTCGTCATAGCGCGCCGGGCTGACGCCGTACATGGTGTTGGTGACATCCTTGCCGGTCAGGATCGCCTTGACACCGGACAGCACCATCGCCTTGCTGGTGTCGATACGCTTGATCCGAGCATGAGGCAGCGGACTGGTGAGGAGTTTCCCCCAGAGCATGTTCGGCAATTTAATGTCATCGGCATACTGCGCCCGACCGGTGACCTTTTCGAGTGAATCCTTTCGCGGCACCCGGGCACCCACCACCACATGACCGTCGGCGGCTTCTTTTCCCTCTTCCTCCGCCGGCACCCTGGTGTGCTTCTTCCATCTTTCTATAGCCTCGACAATTTTCGTATAGCCGGTGCATCGACAGAGCGTCCCGCTGAGCGCCTCGCGGATTTCGTCTTCCGTTGGATCAGGGTTCTTGTCGACCAGCGCCTTGGCCGTAAGCACCATCGCAGGCGTGCAGAAGCCGCATTGGATGGCTCCTTCCTCCACGAAAGCCCGCTGCATCGGATGCAATTGATCACCCCTGGTGAGTCCCTCGATTGTGACGATCTCGCGGCCCTCCATTTCCAGAGCCGGCACCAGACAGGAGTTAGTGGGCTGATTGTCGACAAGCACGGTACAGACGCCGCAGTCACCCGCGCCACAACCTTGCTTCACCCCCGTAAGCCCAATCTGTTCGCGCAGCACTTCCAGCAGAGTCGTGGAGCCGGTCACCGGCACCGTGTGAGTGTTACCATTTACACTCAGCTCAATAAGATATTTGCTACTCATGGTCGGCCCGCTTCCCGGTCTTATCTGTATTGATCGTTCGCAGCGCTTGCCGAAGTGCGCGTTTGGTCAGCACCTCTACCAACTGACGCCGGTAGGTTTCAGTGCCCCTCTGGTCGGTAATGGGACAAGCCTCGTCGCGGGCAATCCCGGCCGCTGATGTAATCGCAGCCTCATCGACTGGTTTTCCTTCCAATGATCGACCGGCCCTTTTCGCACTTAGTGGTGTCGGCGCTACCGATCCGAGGACGATTCGCGCCCGGCTGCAAAGGTCATCACTCATTTCGAGATAAGCGGCCACGCTGACTAATGCCAACGAGTTCGATGCTCTTCGCCGAAACTTCTGATAGTTGGCCGCCGCTTGGGCGGGTTTTATCGGCACCATGATCCGGGTGAGAATTTCATCGTTCTGCCGAACTGTCTCGCGGTTGCCGTGAAAGAAATCCGCAAGCGGGAGCGTTCGACTCCCATGGCTCGAACACAGTTCGACCTCGGCGCCCAGCGCTATAAGAATGGGTGGGAAATCTCCGCACGGCACCGCGCTGCAAATGTTCCCTGCCACTGTGGCCCGGTTTCGTATTTGCGGCGAGGCGAACATAACCACCATCTCGGCGAGTTCAGGTAAATGCTCTCGGATAAGTTCATTGGATTCCACCTCGACGGCACTGCAACCGGCGCCAATGCTTATCCGCTTACCCTCTCTCTGAATCCGTTTCAGTTCTGAGACGTCCCTGATGGAGACGACATGCTCCGCATTTCTCAACCCTGAATCGATATCAACCAACAGGTCGGTCCCACCGGCCAATATCTGAGCCTTCGGGAGTTCACCCATCAGCCGACAGGCCTCTTTCAAGTCGGCTGCCCGATGATAGTCAAAGTTACGCAACGATATACTTCCTCACAGTCTTGACGTTTTGGGAATCTACCGCCAGGGCGGCTGGATGTCAACGGTGAACACTTGACCGGGGACACAAAGGCGCCAGCCGCTGAGAACGCGAGGCTTGATTTCAGACAGATTACGCCGTAATATAAGACCCATAGCTCAACCCCTGGACCTTCTGCGAAAGCAATCCAAATGTACGATGTGCTTTACATTGACGACGATTCATTCACCGACACCCACTGGCAGGAATACTACGAACACCTTGCGGCGATTAAGTCGAAGTACAAGGAACACCTTTCGGCAATATCGTGGCAGGAGTTGAAATCTCGCCTCCTCTCTTTCGCGGAGGAAGAACAGGCCTACATCGAGGCAGTGATCATGACTGGCGGGAGTATCGTGGGCCACATGGGATTGTGGGTGCGACACCCGGGGACGCCGGACCAACATCCATGGGCGTGGTTTGATGCCCTCTATGATAGTATCCCCGAATCCCTCGTCAGCTTCTCAGGCCGACATCTCCTCACCCTGATGAACCAGCACACAGTCGACGAAATTCACTTTGCCTCGCACGACGAGCGCATAACAGCGGTGGCCCGCGAGTGGAAAGCCGAAGAGCTCAACAGGCTGGATGAGTTCGTTTTGGACGAGAAGTCAGCGAATTCTGAGGTCCTCGACCAGTGGCGATCAAGCATACTCCGAGAGAACAGAGACTTGAGACATGAGTTCTTTCTCTACTATCCTGAACGATACGTGGAGCAACTGAGCGTTTTTCTCAAGAAGTGCCTCCTGGCCATGCCTCGAGAACGTGAGGATAGCTTCAGTTGGCATGTAGATGAGGCCGAATTGCGACGAACTAGAAAATGGCGGGAGAAGAACAATCTGCCCCTGTACTGTATCGCCCTCTTTGACTCGGACGATAAGTTGGTGGCTCTTACGGAGGCATCTGTAAGCCCTAACAACCTGGAAACGATCGATCAGTTGATGACCGGAGTCGCCGAGGAATACCGAGGCCGGGGGTTGGCCAAATGGCTCAAGGCCTCTATGTATCACAAACTGAGACAGGACTTTCCTGAGTTCGGACGGTTGCTCACCGCCATGCGGGCGGCTAATAAACCGATCCAACACATCAATGCTCAGATGGGGTTCTACAAGTACAGGGCAGGCTACGAATTCAGGATCCACCGGAAGGATCTGATGTAACCGTTTCGCATCGTCGATGTACCCCGACTTGAAACCTGGGGAAGCCGCGGGCCACCGGACCTCCACTGCGGCTGAACCAATCTTCGCTTAGATAAATCTCCTCTAAATGAAACGGCAGGCCGAAGAGAGTATTCTCCGGCCTGCCGTATGAAATCTGCCGCAATTAAGAATCTGAGACGATGCCTTACTTCTTGCCGGCCTCAATGACTTTGTTCCATTCGGCAATGTGATCCGCAACCTTTTCAAAGAGCGGACCAGTGTCACCGGTCACTACCATCTTCTCGATCTTGTCGCCTTTGACGATGGCGTTCACGATCTTCTGGTCATCCGCAGAAACCACGGCGCCAAAAACGGTGTGCTTGCCATTAAGGTGAGGCGTTGGTACATGGGTGATGAAGAACTGGCTGCCGTTCGTACCTGGGCCGGCGTTGGCCATTGAGAGAATGCCCGGACGGTCGTGCTTCAACTCCGGCTTGCACTCATCTTCGAATTTGTAGCCGGGTCCACCGGTACCCGTGCCAAGTGGGCAGCCGCCCTGGATCATGAAATTGTCAATCACCCGATGGAAAATCAGTCCATCGTAATAGCCATACTGTATGAGGTTAACAAAACTGGCCACCGTGACCGGGGTTTCGTCGGCAAACAGATTCAGGTGAATGTCGCCCTTGCTTGTCGTGATGGTTAACTGCAACTTATCAGTCGCCTCCTTCTTGGGTTCTTCCTTCTTGGAGCCCTTCTCGTCAGAAACTTTCGACTCTCCCGCCCAGACCGTTGCCGAGCAAATCAGGAAGGCCATGAGGACCGTGCTGATCGTTGTAAACAACTTCCTACTCGAATTCACTTCACTTTCTCCTATCGTTCGTACTACGCCCGTTTCTTGGTTTCGACCATTAGTTGCAGCCAGCCAAAACAGCTACCTGACACGTTTCTCAAGCAGATGAAGGAATAGGATTACTACCAGTTTGTCAAGGCAAAAGGCCTGCGATACATGTGGTTCTGATTATCTGGAGGTAGGTCGGGTGGCTCTGATGG
>CBDUZQ010000177.1:0-5755 GCA_965371755.1 uncultured bacterium | reverse complement strand
GCCGCACCCATATCGAGAAAGATGGCGCCACCGACCCGACTGATAGTGAGCGCCAGAGGAAAGCGCATTGCGAAGTAGTCGATCATGGGGTATCGGAACTCGAGGTTGATCAGTCCATATCGATCACCGGACAGGCTGTAATAGTCGATTCCTCTCAACGGCGTTACGACATCCGCAAAATAGAGGTTCTCCACTTCGTAAACCTTGGCGTCAAGAGTAGTGTTGCCAATCCAGTTAGTGGTCCCGCCCAGGAAGTATGTCTTGGGGGTGCGCCCATACGATGCGCCACCGGTGACTCGAAAAGCCAGCGAGTAGAGATTACCGAAATGCAAGTACTTGCGATAGTCGAATTCAGCTGAATGAAACTGCACTGTATCCGGACCGATCAGATTGACACCGCCGCCCACGGTCAGTTTGGCTCGCCGACCGTTCAGGGGACCAGTCAATCCCCAGATAATGTTGTCGGTAACATACGAAACCGAGGCCGTGGATACTTTGGCGCCGCGGTTTGACCGGAGATCATCAAAGTCATAATACTCCCGGTCGATGAAGAACTGCGATGTTGTCAATTCCAACCGGCTGAACGTCGAGAACGGACGGCTCGCGAATAGTTGAAAACCATAGAATCGATCTGAAAACAAGTGGTCATCGGCATCGAGATAGAAGTTCTTGCTGTGAAAAAGTCCAAGACCGTAGTTGATGCGATGTTGGCTGTTCACATAGTAGGCCAGGATGTTCGATTGGTCAATCGTGTTCATAAGGTCGGCGGCGATGAGGATTTGATGATTTCCCAAATAATCGGAGAAGAGAAAAACCGTCTGTCCCCGCAGACCGAAGAAAGTGTCGTAGCCGAAACCGCCACCGACATAGTCGGGCGTGAACCTCACCGTGTAGGGCTGCACCTCGTAGTCACCCTCCGGCGACGGCGGTGCTATGGAGTCAAATGAAGCTGGCTCCTCTATAGGTTTGATCTTCCGGGAATCTGTGCTGTCGCCGATAACATCGCGCATGTAGGGATCCAGCGGGTCGTCGGTACGGTGGCTGACGTGAACATACTCCTCATCGTAAATGCCGGATTCAGTGATCACATCGTCGCCTGTGGACTCAGAGGTGTCAACTATGGCCGTCGCTCCCGCATCGGTCGTGGAATCCAAAGGCTGGGCGGCCACCGATGCGAGGCTGTCGGGTTCCGCGGCCACGCTCACGTCAATTGTTGAATCCAACGGAGGCTCAGACGTTTGAGGGTCTATCATCGCATCCGCCTCAGCATCGGTGGAACTCAAGTCAGCCGGCAGCGCATCGCTGACCGTGCCCGTATCCACACTGCTATCTGCGACTTCACTTTTGCTCGGCCAGCCAAGAGAGACCAGACCGTCATCTCCACGGGCAAGGGCCGTAGCGTGCAAAACACCACCGTCGCCGACCGGGACCAGATCGCCCATCACAAAGATGTCGTAGGCGCCCTTGTTGAAAGCCTGGAAGGCCAGCTTCTTTCCATCCGGCGACCAGGACACATACAAGATCCCGGACAGGATGTCGGTCACTGCATAGACCCGATCGGAGTCAGTGTAAGCGACATAGATGTTGTCGATGCCGTTGCGTCCGGAAATAAATGCAATCTTGCTGCCGTCGGGTGAAACATCCGGTGCAGTATTGGGCCCGGGGCCGACGTCCACAGGAGTAATCTCCAAACTGGCAAGATCAATCCGGGACAGATTGTACGACCCGTATACGAAATCGCCCGGCATAAACGCTCCCTGACGGACGTACGGATGGTCCTTACCGTCGAAAACGGGACTGTGTGGATGGGGTCGATCGGAGGAAAACAGAATGGCGTCGGATTCCGGATACCAAGTCGGGTCGGTATCGTCGTAGCGATCATTCATCAGACGGTCAATACGGTCGGAGTCCGGGTAGTAAACGAAAATGTCGCGTTCGTGTCCCCGAAGAGCGGAGAAGGCAACTTTCTCACCATCGGGTGACCAGGCCGGGGACATGAGGTTAGAGAAATCGAAGCGTTTCTTTTTGTAGACTCGCTTGCGCAGAAGGTCATAGAAGAACAATGACTCTTTTCCGTTGGACTTGGCCACAAAGACCAACTTGGTTCCATCCGGCGAAAAAGAGGCTCCCGAGATATACGAATGCAGTGACTCCAGGTCGCCGGATCGAGAGCTTTTCACCAACCGGTCGAGAATCTTGCCGTCGTCGGCCGAGATCAGAACAAGCTCAGTAAAATCAGAGCCATCCGTGAAGATAGCTATTTTGTCTCCCTCGGGTGAGAAAACCGGTCTTTCGTTGAAGTAGGATCCGTCCTTGCGAGCTTTGGTCAGCTTGGTACCGATCTCCTCGGCCTCCTTACGCAAAGCAATCTCCGGCCAGTAGCGACGTTTCATTTCGCGGGAGAACTCCTCCCACAGTTTCTCCTGGTCGACGCCGATCGATTTCTTGAGCGCCTTGTTGATGGAGAGATATATCTTCCCCTTGCGAAAGATGTCGGCAACTTTTGCTTCACCGTATTTGTCGGCGATGTATTTTATCAGCGCCTGGCCTTCACGGTAGGCGTTGTAGCCGGTGAGATACTCCAGCGGCACCAGATAGCCGTTGATGGTGGCATCCCGCACCCACATATCCGATTGCGCATCCCATCCGTGACGTGAGGAGTACTCGGCAAATCCTTCGGCCAGCCACAGCGGCATCCTGAACAGCCGGCGCCGCGACACCAGAGCCGAGAAGGCGTTCCCATAGAGCATGTCGAAAGTCATGGCGTGGGTTAGCTCATGGTGCAGCACATGGCGAAAATCTTCGTACGAGCCGTTGAATGGTGTCACCACCCTATTCTTGAAGACCTCCGTGAAACCGCCGGTTCCCTCGCCGATGAGGGAGGGCAGGATGTTTGTCTGCTGGAAATCATTGTGGGAGTTATATAGAAAGACCGGCACCCGGCGCTGAATCTTGTAGCAGAGTTCACGACTGATCTCTACATACGACGACTCCAGAACGGTGGCGGCAAACTTGGCCGTCGGATAGGCATCTTCGTAAAAGTGGATGTCGAAATGACGTGTCTGGATGTAACTCCAGCTAAAGTCCTTGTATCTAACCTTGTTCTTGCCGAAGTAAGTTTCCTGGGCGTTCACACCGATACCAGTCAGAACAAGAATCAGTATCGCTGTTGCTTTCAGTCTGTTCATATTTGGAACCCGTGGCTAATTGGCCTGATGCTTTCATTTTACACTATTATAACGAACAACAGGGTCTCCCGGTTCAAAAGTCTGTGGGCGCAACGAACAACTCCTGGTTGTACCCGCAGCTCGAATCAGGTGCTTATCCTTACAATATCGGCACCCAGGGCGGAGAGCTTTTCCTCGATAGCCCAATAACCGCGATCGACATGATAAACTCGCAGGACTTCCGACTTTCCGCGAGCAGCCAGAGCCGCCAGCACAATCCCGGCCCCGGCGCGGATATCCGAGGCCATTACCTCCGCCCCGGTCAGTCGATCAACGCCGTATATAATAGCTTCATCGCCGGTTACCGTTATATTGGCGCCCAGCCGGCGCATCTCCATAGTATGAGTAAACCGATCACGAAACACGGTCTCTTTGATATGTGAGGTTCCGTCGGCCAGACAAGTTGCGGCCATGAGGCAAGCCTGAAGGTCAGTGGGAAAACCGGGGTAAGGAAAGGTGGTCACGGCTACAGGTTTGAGTTTCCTGGCGCCGGTCACGGTCAGACCGTTGCGACTTGTCTCGACCTTGCATCCCAACTCCATGAGTTTGTGGCTTACCATAGTCAGATGTTGAGGATCGAACCCGGTCAGCTTGACTTTTCCACCGGTGATGGCGGCGGCGATCATGTAGGTTCCGGCCACCAGACGATCACCGGAGACCTTGTAATCGACCGCCTTGAGACTGCGGACAGGATGTACAACCACTGTGGGCGTACCGGCGCCGTAGATCTTGGCCCCCGCCTTGTTGAGAAACCGGGCTACATCGACAATTTCCGGATCACAGGCGGCGTTGGCGATAGTGGTTTTGCCTTTAGCAAAGAGGGCGGCAAAGATAACGTTCTCGGTGCCGGTGTGAGATGGTCGATCAAAATAAACCGAGCCGCCGATTAGCGGTCGACCCTTAGCTATAATGTAGCCACCCTTTTCCGTGACCCGAGCACCCATGTTCTTGAACGCTTTGATATGAAAATCGACCGGGCGCGCCCCCAATACGCAGCCGCCCGGCAGCGACACTCGTGCTTCACCCAACCGAGCCAGCAGCGGTCCCAACACCAGAAACGATGCGCGCATTTGGCGCATCAGTTCGTATGGCGCTGTGTTCTGGTTGAGGTTCTCGGCGTTGACCGTCATAACGTGCGACTTGGCGCTGTAACTTACGCGAGCGCCGAGGTACTCCATCACCTTGGTGACGGTGCCAATATCCTTTAGGGGCGGAACGTTGCGGATGACAGTTTCACCCTTGGCGATCAGAAGAGAACCGACGATGATCGGCAGGGCAGCGTTTTTCGAACCTTCGACTTTCAGCTCGCCCTTGAGGTGTCTGGCTCCGTTGATTACGAACTTATCCATGCGTCTGCTTTCTTAGTGGCGGACCTTGCGCCGGCGAATGTGCGCCGGCAATGTTTACTCAACTCCACCTCCAATTAGTTGACTCGCACGGCCAAAGCAAAGCATAAAACGGCGCGCAAGCCTGCTTTCAGATCGGTCAGCGATTATTCATCTTGTGGCAGGTCGGCCAGCCTGGTGGTCAACCAGACTTCCTGCGCCTCTGGCATCTCCGGCCGTTGGCCGCCACCGCCTCGCCTGCCGCCACCGGACATACCACCTCCCCTGCCCCCACCTTTGCCACCACCTCCAGGCAGATGGCCACCCATACCACCGGGGTTTCCTGGTATACTGCCTCCCTGGCGGCCAACCTCACCCCATTTGGCTCCGACCCCAACCCACTGCCCCGGAACAACGCTGAGGCCGTAGTAACGCACACTGCTTTCCTCCAAAGGGAGGCTGAACTCATAGGTGAAAAAACCTTCGTCCAGACTGAAGGCTGCCGCCGGACCGGCGGAGCCGTCGACAGGGATTTCCATCTCGACAATCCTCCCTTCGTCAAGGCAGGTGAAGAGCGGCTGGTTCGTATCGGGCATCATCATATCCATCGGGCGATCCATGTCACCAGGGACGGTCTCGCCCCTCGAGGCTCGAAGTTCCTCCTGGGACGGACCACCCCGATACCGAATCCGGAAATCTTTGCTCTTGCCTCCCTCAGCATCTATCCAAAAGGTCAACCCGGACCGGCGAATTGTGCTCGCCCAGCGCGGGTCTCGAAAACGCAGGAGAATGTAAAGGCGCGTACTGTCGTTAGCAAACCCAAGTGAAGCGTTGTTGTCTTCGAGGTAGAAGATACTGATGCCGCGCCAGTCGTCGGCCAGACCGTCAATCACCATCGGTGTCTCACCCCAGGTAGACTCGGTCTCAAGACCATTGCAGGAAGCTATCAAGCCGACAGCTATGATCGAGACGAACAATAGAGCGCGGTGGCTGGTAGTATGAATCATTCTTCGCTAAACCTCATTAGTTGTGTTAGTAATGCCATACAGCGGCAAAGCCAACCTGGTCCCGGTGCATCATTAGTTAGACAAGCAGTCAGTTGAAACGATTAATGGGATTCCGCCCCCAAATGCCTGGCCGGGCAACCACGAAACCTTTCGGTCATCAATCCGTAAATCTACAGAGATGCCGGGAAACATATTG
>CBDUZQ010000176.1:0-5790 GCA_965371755.1 uncultured bacterium | reverse complement strand
AGACGTCCTCGTCCACCCCATAATCACAGTCTTACAGTAGGTCAGGAGCCCCGAGCGCTCCTGACAAGAGTCAGGACCACCAAGGGGTCCTGACCTACGGGGACTGAGTGCAGTCGAAGGGCGGGTTTCGACAACAAGAAAACAACCTGTCATGCCGGACTTGATCCGGCATCCAGTGGCAAGCCACTTTTTCGCGCTTCGCGCGTCATTCTGCAACCACGATTCTTGTGTGAAATGGGTTCCAGACTTGCAATCCCAAAACTGGCCTTCGCCAGAATGACACAGGTAAACCTGTTTTTCGCGCTTCGCGCACAGTTGACCTCACCCTGAGCGGAGTCGAAGGGTGGCAAGGACGGCCTGCAAATGGGTTCGTTTTGTGTATTTTCATATTCACTTAGCAGGATCGATGGTGATGACGAAGCCGTATCTGTATGGCGATGAATGCGGCGGTCTGTCTTGTAGTGGTAGTCATTGGATGGTCCTTTATTGATGGTTGTGCCGAAGCGTTTTGGTTGGAAGTGGTAGCATTTTTGTGAGTGGAAACTTCTTGTAGGGCAGGAGCCCCGAGCGCTCCTGACAAGAGTCAGGACCACCAAGGGGTCCTGACCTACGGGGACTGTAGCAGGTCTGCGGACAGATCTGCCCTACGAATCTACGGGACTGAGACGATATGCGGCCGCACCCCTGTGATGCTGCGGCCGAGACAAAAGCCTTGACTGAACCACGTACCCGACCTTATCATTAGTGGCTTGAAAAAACATCATAGGGTCGGATGATCGACAGTTGATGGGGTATTGTATGGGCCAAGAATACAATCCAACTTATGACATTCTCTTCATCTATACCAATGAGGACCGCGAACGCGTGATGCCGCTGATGGCATTTATTGAGGAGTTAGGCTGGTCCGTTTGGAGAGATCGCATGATCACTCCGGGAACGAGGTTCGAAGAGATAATCAAGGAAGGTCTGTCAAGGTCCAGGTGCACGCTTGTCGTTTGGTCAGAGCGATCGGTACAGTCACACTGGGTGAAAGCGGAGGCGAGAGAGGCTCAGGCGCGAGACAAACTCCTGTCCGTGATGATTGACGATGTGACAATTCCAGTGGAACTTCGATCAACACGTGCAATCAGACTGGACATGAGCGAATACCACGGCGACAACGAGAAAATCGAACTCCTTGTGGCAGCAGTCGAGGACATCACTGGTAAGCCGCCGAGACCGTATCTGTCTGATATGAAATCCGACGATGCCCATCCCGACACCGCAAAACTCGTGGTTGTAACGCGGAATGGCGACAAAGTGATACCCCTTGAGAAAATCCGAATCGACAGACAATCAGATGGCATCCACTATGAGTCCAGTCCCCCGGAAGAACCGCAGAGTTCACCGGACGAGATGGAGGACGACGGGGATGTCGGTAGTCTGCCACGCGGTCCTTCGGATGGCTTCTCAAAACGGGGTGGGGCATCGGGACCCCCTGAGAGCCCACCGGACGGGAAGACTGATGACTCGCCTCAAGCTGCTTCGGCAGAGGACCGGCCTGTGAGCACGGCTATGACGACCGGGGCAAGTATCCCGACTCCTTCAGAACCGCCTCCGCCGATAGATACAGCTACAAAGGACCGTCGAATCGATGCCGCCGTTCCGAGCAACGCCGAACTGGGACGCCAAATAGATGTTTTGGTGCAGGTGAGGTTTCCTGATTCTCCACCCTTGAGTCTCGAGAAATGGCCGACAAAGAAGAAACCCTCCTCCATCGAAGAGTCATCCGATCCCGTTCAATTGGAGTTTCCGGTGGAGCCTGGAACCGGCAAGCTTGTTTCTGCAAAGTTGGAAGTCAGAATAGTGGCCCCGGATTTCAATATCGAAGGGTCCGATCGCCAGAAAGTGGAAGTCCCGCCCGATCAAGAATCAAAACTGGTCTCGTTTCTTCTCACAACTCTAAGACCGGGAGAGTGTCGCATCAATGTCGTCGTATACAGCACCGACCAAACCTATCTCGGAACCCTGCCCCTGGAGACCGTCGTAGGGACAACCGAATCCCCGCCAGAGACTATCGTCTCGTCACTCAAGCTTTCCACGAAAGTCTCGGAACATGCTTTATCCCGGAGTTCCTGGGCCAGCGGTAGCTTTTATCTTTTCGCCTTTTTGTGTGTCATTGGCGCCCTAGGCGTACTGGTGAAGGTTGTCGGTTGGTATGCCCTACCGATAATAATCATCGGAGGAGTTATCGTGTTGCCCATAATCGGCGCGTTACAATTGCGACAGGATAATCGTCTTTCCCAGAAGAAGTTCCTGGACTTGGTCAGTATGGCCTTCAAACAACTTCCCTTGATCAGCAAACTTACAGGGCCGAAGAAGACTGACTAGCCCATCCTGCTGTCCTGTTAAGCAGCATGTTAGCGATGCAGCCGTGCCCGAAGCGCGAAATACAGGTTTGCCTGCTATGCTGTCGGTTCGGGGGTGGTTTCTTTGGATTCGACCAGTTCGTGTTTGCAGTCAGGGCAGCGGAGGAACTCGCCCTTTTTCTTGGAGACCTTCTGCACCATGAAAGGATGGTTGCACTCGGGGCACTTTTTCTTGACCGGTTGGTCCCAACTGGCAAAGTCGCATTTGGGGTACTTGGAACAACCGTAGAACAGTTTCTTGCCGCGAGTACGTTTCTCGACAATCTGGCCGTTGCAGCCGGTCTTCGGGCAGTCGATACCCAGCGTGATCGCCTTGGTGCTCTTACAATCGGGGTAAGCGGAGCAAGCCAGAAAACGTCCGAAGCGCCCGACTTTCACCACCATCGGTGAGCCGCACTTTTCGCAGACTTCGTCAGTTTCCATCTGGCCTTCCTCACCCGGCAGCGGCTTGGTCGATTTGCAATCGGGATAGGCCGAGCAGGCCATGAACTTCCCATTGCGACCCCATTTGATGACCATCGGAGAACCGCACTTCTCACAAGCCACGTCGGTCTTTTCGACCATTGAGGCCTTGATCTCTTTTTCACGCTTTTTCAGGTCCTCGATCGTCTCCATGAACGGCTCATAGAAACCCTGGAGCACCGTCACCCAGTCTTCGGTGCCTTCTTCAACCAGATCGAGTTCCTGTTCCATCTCGGCGGTAAAGGCGACGTTGAAAACATCGGGCAGGTTTTCCACCAGGGTTCGGTTGACCGTCGTGCCAAGATCGGTCGGGACCAGCTTGCGCTCTTGAGCCTCGACGTACTTGCGATCCTTAAGCGTGGAAATAATAGAAGCGTAAGTCGAAGGTCGTCCAATACCTTCGGCCTCCAACTCCTTAACTAACATCGCCTCGGAGAAACGGGCCGGCGGCTTGGTGAAGGCTTGACTCGGCTTCAACTCCTTCAGCTTGAGCTGGTCCTTTTCGCTGAGTTCCGGCAGGCTGTCGACTCTTTCACCATTGCCGTTCTTGCCGTTCTCATCCGGTTCTTTGCTCTCATGATAGAGTTTCAGGAAGCCTTCGAAAGCGATCTTCTGGGCCGTGACTCGGAACAAGAACCGACCGGCCTCGATATCGACCGTCTCGACATTGAACGTGGCCGGGCACATCTGCGAGGCGACAAATCGATTCCAGATCAGAGTGTACAGTTTGAATTGCTGCGGCGTGAGATGTTTCTTCACCTTTGAAGGTGGCAGCGACATATAGGTGGGCCGAATAGCCTCGTGGGCATCCTGGGCCTTCTTTTTCGATCCATAAAAATTGGGCTTGGCCGGCAGATAGTCTTTGCCAAACTCCTTGCCGATGTATTTGCGCACAGCCCCCAGCGCTTCTTTCGCCACCCTGGTCGAGTCGGTGCGCATATAGGTGATCAGGCCGGTAGGGCCGTCCTGCCCGATTTCGATCCCTTCGTAAAGTTTCTGTGCCGTCGACATGGTAGCCTTGGGCGACAGACGATAAACGCGGGCGGCGTCCTGCTGCAAAGTCGAGGTTATGAACGGAGCAAAGGGGCGGCGCGTGCGCTGGGATTTCTTGACCTGTGAAACCAGGTAGTCAGCGGCCTTGAGTTCTTCGAGATAGCCCTTGACCTCTTTCTCAGAGGTGATAGTGATCTTTTTGGGACCTTTTTCGGTCGGTCGGACAACTGTTTTGCCATCGATCTGATAAAGTCGGGCGGTGAACTTCTCATTCTTGCCGGCGATCAGATCGGCCGCAATCTGCCAATACTCCTGCGGCTTGAACGCCTGAATCTCGGCCTCACGCTCGCACACCAGACGCAGCGCTACCGATTGCACTCGCCCGGCTGAAAGATTATAGGCAACCGTTTTCCACAAAAACGGCGATACCGTATAACCAACGATCCGATCCAATACCCGTCGCGCCTGCTGGGCGTTCACCAGATTCATGTTGATCTCGCGCGGGTTGTTGATCGCCTCAAGCACGGCCGATTCGGTGATCTCGTTGAAGGCCACTCGCACCAATTGAGCGCCACCGTTGGCGATACTATTGGCGACGTGCCAGGCGATAGCCTCGCCCTCACGGTCCGGATCGGGGGCCAGATACACGGTTGAGGCTTTGCGAGCAGCCTTTTTCAGCGCGCTGATTACTTTCTCTTTGCCCTTGATAACCTGATAGTCCGGCTTGAAGCCGTTCTTGACATCGATTCCGATTTTGGATTTGGGCAGGTCGATTATATGCCCGATCGTAGCCATAATCTCGTAATCTTTTCCCAGAAAACGACTGAGGGTACGTGTCTTGGCGGGTGACTCGACTATGACTAAGTTCTTTGGCATGTTCTCAATTGTGTAAACGAACTACGCTTACCTTATTACATCGTGTCCGGACGCTTAAACTTTACTCTTCCATCCAAAACATCTTTGAGAGCCACAGCAGTAATCTTGCGCGTTTCCAGGTCGACCGACGGGTCTTCGCCCAGGAGCTCAAGCTGCGCCAGGCGTTTGGTGTTCAATATCCTGGCATGTTGCGAGGAAACTATAACCGCTTCGTAGAGGTTTAGTCCTAACTCCGGCAAACCTTCGACAGTGTGAATCGGCATTCAGAACTCCTATTCAAAAGCTATAATGTTAACTAAACTGTTTTACCAAATGTTCCGCTATCAGGTACTTTGTCCGACAGGAATGTGCCTCGATAATGCCCAAGACCTGCTTCACGGCCTTGTTAAGTTCATCATTGACAACAGCATACTCAAAGCGTCGAAAAAGTTTCATTTCCTCCCTGGCGTTATCGTAGCGCACCTTGAGTTGTGCCTTTGTTTCCGTGCCACGCCGGCTAAGCCGCTGCCGGAGGGCCTTGATCGATGGCGGCAGGATGAAGATAGTGACGGCCTGGGGGTAGACCTTCTTTAGTCGCCGGGCGCCCTTGACATCGACATCCAATAGCATCACGCCACCCTTGTTGAGCACCTGTTCCAGGGGCTGCCGAGGAGTTCCATAGCGAGAAAGGTGAACCTTGAATTGTTCGGCGAAGAAATCGTCCTTTGCCAGGCGTGCGAACTGCTGTTCATCGACGAAGTAATACTCCCGGCCATGTCGTTCGCCGGGTCGCCTGGCGCGCGTGGTATAGGATATCGAAAACCGCCAGCCCCGACGTTTTCGCGCCGGTGTCAGCAGACGCCTGCAGATCGAGGTCTTTCCGCCACCGGAGGGGGAGGAGATGATCACAATCCTGCCCGGTTTCTCAAACGACTGGGCCCGCCCCGATCTGATTTGATGGTTCTTATTCAACGTTCTGAACCAACTCCCGAAGTTTCTCAACTTCGTCTTTGACGGCGATAGCCGCCCGGGTAATCTTGATGTCCGAAGTCTTGGAACCAACCGTGTTGGC
>CBDUZQ010000175.1:0-5806 GCA_965371755.1 uncultured bacterium | reverse complement strand
ACCTCGGCGGCTATCGACCTCGACTCCCTGTTCGTGCAATCGGTCGGCGGACCGGCGGCGGTCGATAGTCTGCGACGCATGACCTCGTACCAGGCTGATGGTTCGGTGGTTCTCAATGGAATGCCGGGACGGTTTGTCGAGTACTTCGTGCCACCCGATCGCTTCTATACGGAGTTGGAGTTTGGGCCGGTGACTATCGTGCAGGCGTACGACGGACGTATCGCCTGGCAGAAAGACATGAACGGTCAGGTCTCACGCCTCGAGGGTTTTGAGCGGGATGAAATCCTCAAAGGCCTCTACTTCAACTCTTTCTCGTATCTGTTCCCTGATCGCTTCGAGGGTTCCTTTGGTTACCAGGGTGAGCTGACTAAGGACGGCCAAAGATATCACGTGGTGGCGTTCGTCCCGCTGCAGATGGATACTGTCCTGGGCTACTTTGATGTTGAGTCCGGTCAACTCGCCCTGTCCACCAGTTTCGCCGATGAGCTTCCGATTCATACGTTCCGTCGCAAGTTTGAGGAATTTGGTGGCATCCGCTGGCCCACCGTTTTGGAAGTGGTGGCCGAGGGTGCGCCGGCATCAATGCAGATAGAATACGAAACGATTACTCTGAACGAACCTATCGAGCACTCTATCTTCACTCTGCCGACTTCGAGCAGTACGGACTTCGGATTCCCCGAGGGAGTCGACTCAGTGATTGTGCGGTTCGATTACCGTGCCGGCCATATCAGACTGCCTGTCGTTGTGAATGGGTCGGTCAAAGCCTGGATGATTCTGGATAGCGGTGCTTCGGGTAATATCCTCAACAAGTCGCTGGCCGACCGGTTTGACCTTGAAGTGGTGGGAAAGATGGCGGCCAAGGGAATCGGCGCCTATGAGGAAGTCGAGATGGTGCGGGTCGATTCGATCAGTATCTCGTCGCTGGTCCTGCGCGATCAAGTGGCGGGGTCGCTCGACCTTTCGACTATCTCCTTAGCCGGTCCCGAGGGCGATCCTTTCGGCGGGCTGTTGGGATACGATTTCCTGTCCCGCTTTCCTATCCTGATAAACTATCAGGACTCCACTCTGACTGTTTACAATCCCGAGACATTCGAACCTGCCGACGGCGGCGCGGAGGTAGACTTCTTCCTCACCATGAAGGTCCCAACCGTGCGCGGAGAACTCAACGGTTTGCCCGGAGATTTCATTGTCGATTTGGGTAATGCTTTTGGGCTGGTCGTACACAACTCATTTGCAGAAGCTCACAACCTGGACATGCTTCTGGACCATGTCGATACCATCCCGCTGGCGATGGGCGGCGTGGGAGGGATGATCTCCGGACGGACGGCTTATGCCGCATCGTTTCGCATGGGCGAGGTGTTGATTCAGTCCTTGCGAGTGCTGATGCCTGACTCGGGACAGGGTCTGGCCGGTTCCGAAGAACTGGCCGGTAACATAGGTAACCTGGTGCTTGAGAACTTCGAAATCCTGCTTGACTATGAGGGCAGTAGACTCATTTTCTATCAGGCCGATAGAGTGGATATGGAGCCTGGTGAAAGCAATGATGCCGAGTAAGACTCAGAGAGTTAATCAATGACTATACAGAAAACGATGCGGGCGGGATTGATTCTGACAGGCTTGGTTCTGCTTAGTTTTTCGGCCGCAGAAATTCGGGCGGCCTCGGCCGATGATTCCGCCGAACTGTTCCCGAATCAACATCAAGCGGGCTTCCGCATCGGTGTGTGGAACAACCGGGGCGACATCCCACCGGCAGCCGGACAGGTGAATGAGACCGGCGAATTCAAGACCAACATCCACGGATCCTCGGTCTATGTCGAGGGTTTTTTCGGGTACCGTTTTTTGAGTTGGGCCATGGCTGAGTTGTCATTGGGCTCGGTCAATCGTGGTAGTGTCAGCATCAGCGATCAGGGCGCTTCGGATATCGGCAACCTGATCATCTACCCGATCGTGGCGCAACTCAAATTCTACGCCGGACGGCTGCCCGGCACGAAGCTCTACCCGTTTGGAATCATCGGCGGGGGACTGCACATCGGCCGGCGCAACGTACAGTTTACCGATTCGCAAAGCTACTACTCCAACTGGGAGGAGGAATCAGCCACCGACTTCAACTATGTGGTCGGCGGTGGGATCGACTGGCCGATAGCTTCCCAGATCGGGCTGGAATTCTGCGCCAAGTATATGCCGATGAATCTGTCGCTGGTCACTATTGAAAAGCAGGACGCGCTTGCATTTACGGTCGGCGTCAAATATCTTTACAGTCGCAAGTAAGGAAACTGTTTCGGTTATTGGAGGATCGGATGAAAGTAGGGATTAACGGATTTGGAAGAATCGGCCGACTGGTGTTCCGGGCGGCTAAGGGCACGGACATCGAATTCGTCGGCATCAACGATATCACCGACGCCAAGACCCTGGCGCACCTTCTGAAATACGATTCGGTGCACGGACGTTTCCAGGGCAAAGTATCGTGCAGTGACAACGAGATCATCGTTGACGGCAAGGCGATACCGATATCGGCCGAGCGTGACCCGGCCAAACTTCCCTGGAAAGCGCTCGGAGTTGATATAGTCCTGGAATGCACCGGTCTGTTTCGCTCCAAAGAGGATGCAGGAAAGCATATCACCGCCGGCGCCAAAAAGGTACTCATCTCGGCTCCGGCCAAAGGGCACGACGGTACTTTCATCCCGGGCGTCAACTGCAAAGGATACGACAAGAACAAGCACCACATTATCTCGATAGGCTCCTGTACCACCAACTGTCTGGCCCCGGTGGCCAAGGTGCTCCTGGATAACTTTGGGATCGTCAAGGGCTTCATGACGACGATCCATTCCTATACTATGGATCAGCGGACGCTTGATGCACCACACAAAGACCTCAGGCGGGCACGAGCGGCGGCGGTGTCGATGATCCCCACGACAACCGGTGCAGCCAAGGCAATCGCCGAAGTCATCCCGGAACTTAAGGGGAAGATGGACGGTTGTGCTATCCGGGTTCCCACGCCGGACGGATCGATGGTCGACCTGGCGGTGATTCTCGAAAAGGAAACCACTGCCGAGGAGATCAACGCCGCCATGAAGAAAGCAGCCGCAACCGAGGGGCTGGCCAGGGCTCTCGAGTACTGTGAGGACCCGATTGTCTCCTGCGATATTGTCGGCAACCCGCACGGCTCAATTCTCGATTCCGGCATGACTGCTGCTCAGGGCAATTTCGCCAAAGTGTTCAGTTGGTATGATAACGAATGGGGTTTCTGCAACCGCATGATCGATATGATGAAGATCATGCTGTGATGATCGCATCAATTTAGGGAAGATTACATGAACAAAGTCACTGTCGCCGACATCAACTTCCGAAATCGCAAGGTCCTGGTGCGGGTCGATTTCAACGTGCCGCTGGACGACAAGCAGCAGATCACCGATGACCGTCGGATCCGCGCCGCGCTTCCTACTATCAGAAAGATCCTTGACGACGGCGGTACGGTCATCGCCTTTTCCCACCTCGGGCGGCCCAGGGGGAAGTTCGTGCCGGAGCTGTCGCTGCGTCCGATTGCCGAACGGTTGTCGGACCTGCTGGGCCGGGAGGTACGGTTTGCCGAAGACTGTATCGGCCCCGAGGCGTCCAACCTGATCGACAAGCTGTCCGCCGGCGATTGCGTTCTTCTGGAGAACCTGCGGTTCCACGCCGAAGAGACCGCCAACGATCCGGAGTTCGCTCGCAAGTTGGCGTCGCTGGGAGACATCTATGTCAACGACGCCTTCGGCTCGGCACACCGCGCGCACGCCTCGACCGAGGGTGTGACAGCGCACATCAGTCAGGCTGTGGCCGGTTACCTGATGGAGAAGGAACTCCAGTATCTTGATCGTGCCCTGGCCGATCCCAAACGACCGTTTGTGGCTATCCTGGGTGGTGCTAAGATCACCGGCAAGATCGATGTGATCCGCAACCTGATGGACAAGGTTGATGAATTGCTGATCGGCGGCGGGATGGTGTTCACATTTGCCAGGGCGATGGGGTACCCAATTGGTGACTCGCTTCTGGAGGAAGACAAGGTGGACCTCGCCCGAGAGTTGATGGCAGCGGTCAAGAGTTCGCGCGCCCAGTTGATTTTCCCTTCCGACGTCGTAGTGGCAGCCGAAGTCACGGACGCCGCGGAGGCACAGGTGGTGGCCATCGACAAGATTCCCGACGGCATGAAAGGGCTCGATATCGGACCGGCTACGATCAAGTTGTTCAGCGAAGCCTTAGCCGACGCCGGAACGGTGGTCTGGAATGGCCCGATGGGGGTGTTTGAGACCAAACAGTTCGCCGAAGGCACTTTTGCGATGGCTCGACTGCTGGCTCAGTTGACTGAGCAGGGGGCGGTCACTATTGTCGGCGGCGGTGACTCCGCGGCAGCGGTTTCTCAGGCCGGGCTGGATGACAAGCTCAGCCATATTTCCACCGGCGGCGGCGCCTCACTGGAGTTTCTCGAAGGCAAGCGCTTGCCCGGAGTCGAGGCACTCACCGACCAGTCTACAGTGAAGGTGGTCTGAGATGCGCCCCGTGATTATCGCCGGCAACTGGAAACTAAACGGCGCCATTCCCGAAACCGAGGTTCTGATCAAGGGTCTTCTGGATGGTGATTCGAATAACGAGGCGGCAACAGTGGTTGTTTGCCCGCCGTATCCGTCGCTGAGTTATGCTCACCAGATGGTGAGCGGCACCCATATCGCCCTCGGCGCCCAGGATATGTCGCAGCATGACAAGGGTGCCTACACCGGCGAGGTCTCCGCGGAGATGCTCTTGACAGTCGGGGTCAGGTATGTTATACTTGGCCACTCCGAGCGGCGGCAATACCACGCTGAAACCGATCAGTTGGTCAATGCCAAAGCCAAAGCGGCTCTCGCAGCCGGGCTGATCCCGATCATATGTGTCGGCGAAACCCTGACCGAGCGAGAAGCCGAGCGTACGGAGGAGGTCGTGGGCGGTCAACTCGACGGCGCTCTCGCCGGTTTGATGACCGATCAGCTTAGGCTGTCGGTGCTGGCTTACGAGCCGGTCTGGGCGATCGGCACCGGTAAGACCGCGACGCCTGAGATGGCTCAGGCGGTGCATAAGTTTCTCAGGGACAGGCTGGCTCAAAACGATCCGGCCGCCGCTGAGGCAGTACCGATCCTTTATGGTGGATCAGTGAAGCCTGGCAATGCTCGCGAACTGTTGAGTCAGCCGGATATCGACGGCGCCTTGGTGGGTGGGGCATCGCTGAAGGCTGGAGATTTTGCTGGGATAATAAATGCTGTTTGACTGGAGGTAAGAGTTTGTTTGTTGTCTGGGTAGTTTTTCATGTTCTGGTTTGTGTCACGCTGGTATTGGTGGTGCTGATGCAGTCCAGTAAGGGCGAAGGGTTGGCTGGTTCGGCCTTCGGCGGCGGCGGCGGCAGTTTGGGCGGCGCCGTGTTCGGGGGACGGGGTGCGGCCTCGTTTCTGTCAAAATCAACATCGTATCTGGCTGTGATCTTCATGCTGAACTGCGGCGCGCTGGCTTTCATGTCGTCGTCGTCGCGCCAGGTCGCTAGCGGACCCGGTGATCAGGTAGGTACTTCGGTCGTCACGGAGCAGGCCCAGCGTGAAATGGAGCAGGCTCGTCAGCAACAGCAACAACAGTTACTGGATGACTCTACGGCGCCGTTTCAAGTAGCACCGACAGACCAGGCGCCTCCTGCCCCGGGCGACACCTCCGGTCAGTAGGGACCCCACCGACTAAGCTTTGACACATGATGCGGAAGTGGTGGAACTGGTAGACACGCTATCTTGAGGGGGTAGTGGCGAAAGTC
>CBDUZQ010000174.1:0-5814 GCA_965371755.1 uncultured bacterium | reverse complement strand
CAGCGTCGATATCCAATGCCGTGCTTACTTGTCTTTCACGGCGGTGGCATCGTCCTCGTTCCAGGCGGTAAACTCAATATTGAACGTCCGCGCCGGGTACTTGGGATTCAGGGCCACCTTGATATCGATTTCCTGTCGCTTACGCATTTCTTCATCGGCGAAAATCTCCACGCGGTAGTCCTGAAGAATGTTGTCGCCGCCGGAGATGGCCTTCATGAACTTGTCGATGTCGCGACGCATGGTGTCGACGAATTTCTGGTCGATCACACTGAACGTCTGTTTGTTCAGGTAGTTGCGCAGCGTTTTGTAAACGTAGTCATAGGTGCGACGAATAGAGTAGACGTTGAACGTCTCCTTGGTGAACAGCGTCGCAGCACCCATAGCTACAGCCGAACCCTCAAAGCTCACCAGCGGGTTGACGCCTTTCTCGTTGATCTTGCTGGCGTCCGGCTGATTGGCTTTGAAACGAATGTACTTGGCGTCGGCTATCTTGCCGTACTTGAACCCGGCTGATGGCTGTTGCATCCCGGCCGTGGTGTCGCCCTTGTACATCATGCCGGCCACCGAGGCCGACGGCGGGATCCACATGTCGTCGTCCTCGTACTGGTTGGCGCTTCGGGCCTGTAAATAGTTGGCGAACACCGACACGTACTGTTTGTAGTCATCGATTCCCGGCATGTTGGCGTAGTTTGGATCGTCGAGCATCTCCATGACCTCTTCGAAACTCTCGAAGTTCGGCAGGTCGGTCATGACGTGCACCTTGTTGGGCAGTCCCAACTGCCGAGCCACGTTATCGATATTCTCAACACTGCCCAGGTAGCCGGGTATCACGGCCATAGAGAAGCACTCTTTGATGCTCCACTCGCGGTAAAGTTCGGCCACCGCCTTTGAGACTTCTTCAAACTTCTCTTTGTCGTCCGGGTCGGTCAATTCCTCCGCACTGACGTTGGCGAACCAGGCGTTGACCTTCTCGTCCGGCTCCTGCTGTGCGTTGGCAAAAAACTTGTCAATCCCACGGTAGGTCGTCTCGAGTTCGCGACTGGCCTGGTGCACCTTCTTCATGTTCTTTTCGAGATTGGTCTCCAGCTTGGCCGACTGCTCGCTGAGAGACTTGCGAACCTCGTCTAAGTTATCGCTCTGAGACAAATACTGAACCCAGAGCTTAAGCCTCTCACCCAGAAGTTTGCGCTGAACGGCAAAGTCCTTCTTGGTGAGGAACTCCTTGCGCTGGAAATCCTTTTTGGGGTCGAGCCACTCGATCCCCCGAACCAGATCACCGTCGGCGGTCTTGAACGACGGCAATAGATTGGCTAGTTTCTTGAAATCCCCGAAGGAATCGCTCAGAATCGAAGCGAATTCCTCATCGGAGACCTTCTCTGCTGCCGGCTTCGCCTCTGCTGCTTCGGCTGGCTGCGGCTGAGCTTGTTTTTCTTCTTCGCCCATTTATCCGTTACCTCGTTTTGACGTCTATTCCGTGAGTAGATCTATGTAATAGCTGGCCGCTTTCAGAAGTGCTTCCTTCTTTTCCTTATCGCCCAGCGTCTTCTTCAAAGGGTTGTTCTTCTTCAGTTGCTTGTCGAGATCGGCCATCATCTCCTTCTGATAGTAGGTCTTCTGGAGAAAATCGTTCTTCTCAATCAGTTCTTTCGATGTGAAGTCCTTCATCGCCTTGATCTCAAAATCCGCGTTGATCGGTTCCCCCTCGGCCGACTCTAATTCGGCGGAGAACGATGGTCGGAACTTTTGGAATACTTCTTTGAGGTTGTTACACCGCGTCGGTGTGACGTCGGCATCCTCCTCACTGTTTAGTTTTGCGGCGTAGAGCATCTTGTTGGAGGGGAGAAGCTCGACCGGCACCGAGTCGTCTTTCTTGATCCGTTCCGTTGCCCCAAGAATGAACTTGGCCATTTAGTCCTCCGTATTGCTAATTCATCCGGCCTACGCCTGCTCCGTAACGGTGAAGACGTAGGCATCATCTTTAACATCTATAGTAATGCGATCACCCGGTGACACCTCACCGGTGATTATATCCACAGAAAGCTTGTTGACGATTTCCTTCTCGATAATTCGCTGAATCGGCCGCGCCCCCAGTTCAATCGTATAGCCGTCGGTAGCCAGCTTGTGCTGCGCTTCAGCGGAGAGAGTCGCCCGGATGTTCTGATCTTCCAGGAGTGTCTCCAGCCCCTTGAACTCCAGGCCGGCGATCTTCTCAACCTGCTCCTGCGTGAACGAATGGAATACGATAATATCCGTCAGCCGGTTGAGGAATTCGGGCCGGAACTTAGTGAACAGAAAGGCGCGGATCTCCTCCATATCGAGTTCGCGTTTCTCGCGGTCGGCGTCGAGAATCTTGTCGGCGGCGTAGTTGGAAGTGAGGACGACCACACAGTTGGAGAAATCGACGGTGCGGTTCTGGCCGTCCGTAAGGCGGCCGTCGTCCAGGAGTTGCAAGAGGACATTGAAAACGTCGGGGTGGGCTTTCTCGACTTCGTCGAACAGAACTATCGAGAATGGTTTGCGCCGCACCGCCTCGGTCAATACGCCGCCCGCTTCGTAGCCGACATATCCGGGCGGGGCGCCGATCATCTTGGCCACCGAGTGCGATTCCATGAACTCGGACATGTCGAGACGGACCATGGCGTTCTTATCGTCAAACAGGAATTCGGCCAGCAGTTTGGCCAGATAGGTCTTGCCGGTGCCGGTAGGTCCCAGAAACAGGAATGAGCCCACCGGACGATTGGGAAGTTTCAGTCCGGCCCGCGCCTTACGCACAGCGTTGGCGATTCCCTTGATCGCGTCCTCCTGACCTATGATCTTAGCGGCAAGGAATTCTTCCATCCTAACCAGGCGGTCTTTCTCCGCCGTCAGCATCTTGGAAAGCGGGATGCCGGTGCGCCGCGCCACCACCGCGCCGATATCGGGATCGTCGATCACCCGCTCGGCCGTCTCAACCGTCTTAGTGATGTCGGCAAGGTGTTTCTGACGTTTTTCGAGGTCAGTCTTGATATCGGTCAGGCTCATGTTGTCGATCTTCATTGCCCTGCTCCTGTCGTCACTTCAATGCGATAACCCCAGGAATCGTGCAGCCGATCGAGATCGCGCGTGAAGTCGTCGTAGGCTTTCTTCAGATTCTCAAACTCCTCGCACTTCTCTGGTTTTCCCTGACCTTCGCAAGCTTTGATCATCTCCTGCAGCGAGGTCACCTGCTCGGTCAGCTGAGGGAGCTTCGACTTGGCGAATTCCTCCTTAACGCTGAACTCGGATCCGGCCTCGTCGATAAGGTCCAGGGCCACGTCGGGCAAGTTGCGCTCGCCGAGATATCGCTGGGAGTACTTGACCGATGCAATCACAGCCTCCCTGGTATAGGTCATTTCGTGATGCTTTTCATAGTTGGCGACGACACCAGAGACGATCCTGACGGCGTCGTCGTACGGTGGCTCCTCGACTTTCACGCGCTCGAAGCGCCGGTCGAGAGCCTTGTCTTTTTCCAGATACTTGGTGTATTCTTCTTCGGTAGTGGCGCCGATCAACCGAATCTGCCCTCGCGCCAGCGGAGGTTTGAGCAGATTAGCTGCATCCATTCCGCCGCCGCCCTGGCCGCCGCAGATCATGTGGACTTCGTCGATAAACAGGACGATCTTACCGCCGGACTTGACCACTTCCCCGATCAGCGTCTTGAACCGTTCCTCAAACTCACCCTTGTATTTGGCTCCGGCCACCATCGCTCCCAAGTCGACTTCCATCACCTTGACGCCCTCGAGCGCTTTCGGCACCTTGCCGTCGATCACCGCCTGAGCGAATCCTTCCACGATGGCTGATTTGCCGACCCCGGCGCCGCCGGTGAGAGCCGGACTGTTCTTGCGGCGCCGCAGCAGAATCTGGATCATCTGCTGAAGTTCTGTTTCACGGCCAATCATCTGGTCGAATTCTCCGGCAGCAGCGCGGTTGGTCATGTCGGTGCAGTAACGCAAGGTGCCGGAGACTTCCTTTGCGACCGGAGCGCCGTCACCACTCGGTGCGGCAGTGGCGATTTCCTGAACCGATTTGGCCTCGGCGATGGCACGATAAATATCTTCCTTGGACAGGTCAATCTTGTCGCGCACCACCGGATTCAGCTTTATTTTGGGGTCGAAGGCCGCGATGAAAATATGCTCCGGCTCGACCAGAGCGTCGTAAAGTTTAGCTTTTTCCTCCAGCGCCTGGGTTAACACTTCGTGGACGGCGGGGGAGATGGCTAACTTTTCACGCGGGGTGGAGCGACGCGACGTTTCTTTGAGGTGATCTTCGAGCACCGACTCAACGAAAGCCGGACTTTTGCCCACCTGGTTCAGGATCGACTCGACCTCTGAGCCTTCGTGACGGATGACAGCGATGAGGAGATGTTCGACTTCGATCTCGGAGTGCCGGAATTCGGCGGCGACTTCCTTGGCAACCTTGATAACGGTTCTCGAATCCGATGAGTAGTTTGCTATATCCATAGTAACGCAATTTCCCTATTGCAATGACAAACGTAGCACTTACACATTCCGAAGCAGTTGTTTCGGAAAATACACTCGGAATCTCTTATTATAGACCGCAGATTTCTCAAATGTCAAGTTGTTTTGTGGCCGATATTCAGCTCCAAAGATGAGAGGAGGGTGGCAGACGACCGGTGTTGAGTTGCTTTGGTGTGGCTGCCAGTAGGGCAGGATCTCGGTGATCCTGCCGTTGACGGACATTTGATTTCTAAGGCAGTATCGCAGGGGTTTCGACCTACTCGGGCTGTTCTCCGGATCGGAGCTTCCGGTCATTCTTCGCTACCCTCATCCCTCTCCGCGTTGGGGAATTTGATCCTGACTTCGCCCGGCGGCAGGTCTTGCTCTATCGCCTGCCCGTCGCCGTCGAGTTTGCCTTTGCGTTCCGTTCCGTCAGCAAGCATCAGAATATAGTCCTCATCCGCCTTGGGACGACCGCTGTTATCGACCAAGCTAATCCGAAACCAGTCCTTGAACTTAAGCAACCCCGATTCCTGATCGGAGCCGTACTCGACACCTTCAGCCTTGATCGTGAAAAAATACTCCGGCGGGTTGTACTGGCCGTTGTATTTGTCAAGTTCCTGCTGGGTCGGGATCTCGTCGGTGTCTTCGTGATATTCATATTCCCAGGAAACTTCAATCTTCTCGTTGTCAACGTTGGCCGGCAGTTCCGTAATGTGGTCATGCGCGCCGTCCCGGTCGTGCTCATATATTACAATCACAACCTCAGCTTCGTTCGGCAGACCCTTGATGTCAGCGGAGAGTGTGAGGGTATCGCCGCGCCGTGCTTCCTGCGCGCTCCATTTCATATTGGACACTCGAATCGGGGGATAGGCTGGGATGTGTTCGGACTCACCATCGAGGCTGTTCTTGGACAGCTTGGCCTCGAAAAAGACCTTGTCTCCTAGTTCGATGTCCTCGGGAATCTGAAAGGCTCCGCCGAAATGATTGCGCCGCATTACCCCGGTGACCTTACCGAGTTTCTTGCCGTTTTCGCTTTTGCCTTTGACCTTGACCGGCGCGCCCTCGCCAACCAGCTCAGTCAGCACTTCAAAGCTCGCCGTCTGACCACCGATAGCCATGCCGCACGTCCACGAAACTGAGATCAATTCCGAATCCAGCTTGACCTCGTGCTCGCTATCGGTACTCTTGGTGAATTCAAGGGCCATGGTAGTGATCTGCCTTACATCCGCTATCCGGGAATAAACTCGGCGATCATGCGGTCGACTTCCACGCCCAGCGTCCTGATCGTCTTTTTGGTGAAAGTCGCGTTGAAGTTGTACATCACGTCGTCATGTTT
>CBDUZQ010000173.1:0-5835 GCA_965371755.1 uncultured bacterium | reverse complement strand
TTATGCGAAGACGCTTCCAACAAGAGGTTTGATACCTCAGGTGCTGCATGCGTACTTGCTACCGTACCGACCACAATTGTTAAGGTGATCAGAATTGTAGTTGTGATCCTTTTTAACATCTTTACTATATCGTCCGTTTTATCGTGTTATTGCAAATGTGCTTTATTCAGCTTTGCTTTATTCATGGCCTACCTCCGGTGGTGGTCCACATATGGGAAGATCAAGCCAAGTGCAATCGACAGGTGTCTTGTTATCATCTGTGAAATACCTCCAGGGTCCTTACTTCAGCAGTAACATCTTTTTGGTCTGGCTTTCCTCGCCGACCTGCAGTTTGTACAGGTAGACGCCGGAGGCCACTTTCTGTCCGTTGTCGCCGGTGGAGTTCCATTCCACCTGGTGGTGACCCGGCGGCAGGAAGTCGTTGATCAGCGTAGTGACTTTTTGTCCGATGATATTGAAAATATCCAGTCGGACGTTCTTGGCCCGAGGCCCGAACGAGAACTCGATAGTAGTCGTCGGGTTGAACGGATTCGGGTAGTTCTGCGCCACTTTGAATGATATCGGCAACGGCGCATCCAGCCCCACGACACGAACGGCCGAGGCTGAGGATGTGGCCAGAAGCGCTTTGTTCAGCCTTATTTGAACTGTATCACCCGACGCAACGTGCTGGTTGGCCGTCACCGGTATCTCCACCAGGTTGGCCAGGCCGGAGTTGATCAGTTCGGACGAGTGGAGATTGCCGGAGTGCAACAGAACTTTCAACTTGCCGCCGCCGTTGTTTGAGGAGTTGATCGACATGAAGGAGGCATCCTCGCCCAACTGCGGTTTACCCAGGAACACGGTGGCTGGATCATACAGAATCTCAAGCTCGACGCCGGCGATATCAGTCGGTAGTTCGGAACTCACCACCACCATACCGGAGACACCGCTCTGGAGGTCATCGTAATCCAGTTGCACTTTGGCAAACTGATCTTCGTAGTGCAGGCCGGGAGAAACCGGTGAAGTACCGGTGAGGATCATGTTGATAATGGCCACCAGGTCGAAGACATCGACGTTGGCATCGAAGTTGACATCACCGACATCCATCTTGCGCTGATCGAAAGTGTAAGCTTCAATAATATAACCGACCACACTTACAAGATCGGCGACATCGACGTTGAGATTCAGGTTCACATCACCAAACATGTCCACCTGGATGACGCCGGTGTCGGCCAGAAGCGGCAGAGAGGGGAAATCGGGATCGGGGTTGACCGATTCCCAGGCGGTATTGAAATAAACCGGATACTGCCCGGGCAGAGCACCGTTTTCAACGCCCATATCGATCTGGAGAATCTCGGTGCCGTCGGTGCCGATCGGCTCGTTAGCCATACCGAACGCCAATACTCGTACTTCACCGGGCGTGGCGCCGATGTTGTGATAGATGACGTATTCCGCGGTGTTGATATTGGTCAACACGTTATTGACATTAAAGTTTTGCTCGTCAAAGAGGAAATCGAACTGCACGCCGTAGACAGTCTGTGAAGTAACCAGATTGACCGGAAAGAGGAAACTTGGCTTCCCATCAATACCGCCCTGGGCACTCCTCTCGGTGGAGGAAGTAAACAGTTTGTCATAGTCCGGTTCGGCGACATTGATCTGAACGGTTACCGAAACCGGTGAGGTATTGCCGTCCGAGGCGCGGAAGGTGGCGGTCACCGTTCCCCCCTGGCTCATGGTCGGCGTGAAAGTAAAAGTACCCGAGGCCGAACCGGTGCCGGTAACGGTCGGGAAGGTGGCGTTGGTCGGCAGGCTGGTTGCCTCGAGGGTGATAAAGTCGTTGTCCGGATCGGTTGCCGACACTGTAAACACCAGCGTGTTCCCAACATCGACATAATGTACGGTACTAACGTTGATCTGTGGCTGGTGCGGATCAGGCGGCGGTTCGCCGCCATCCTGGACCAACATCGAAACGGTGGTAGTATCGGCAGAATACTGGTTCATGGCTATCAGCGTGTAGATGTACGTGTCTGCCGTGTTGGGGGCATAGACAAACAGGTCGCCGTTGAGGTCGGTGGTAATGTGGTCGACGCCTGGGCCGGTAAGGAACACTGAATCAGCGTTGACCACCGCCCAGGAGAGCTGGAATCCATCGCCGGTACCGACTGAGTCATTGGGAACGTTAGAGGAAAAGCTTTGGATATCGGCGTCCGGCGTGGCGTCGGCGTGGAACCAGCCATCATTTGTGGTCGGGTACAAGACTGAGGTGCAGGTTGTCGTATCGAGTATCGTATCGACAACCAGTTCTGGTACCGTGGCAATGGTATCGTAAACCCATACTTGACAGTCGCGGTCAACACTCATGTTGGTCCGGCGACAGTCGGCGCAGAAGGCCGTCAACAGCCCGGGATCAATCACGACGAACTCGTTGACCTCGCGGTACTGGAAAAAGGCTGAGTCGCCGTCCTGTACGATATTGGAGTCAGTGGTGAAGGGCAATAGAAAGATCACTTCCGGGGTGGTGCGCGGGTTCATTCGTGGCGGCGCCAGCGTCGAGTCGCCACCAGAGCCGGTGAAACCGAGGTTGAAGGCGCAGATGATGACAGCAACGCCACTGTCTGCGCTTTGCTCCGATAACTGGGCGAAGAAGACCTCTTTGGTGTCGTCGATCGCATTTTGTTGCTCTTGAGCCGCCAGAAGCTGGCCGGCCAACTGGTATTGGAAGTAAAGCGTATCTTCGGGATAGGTCTCATTGAAAGGGTAGGTAACCGGAGTGAGCATGGACGAGTCATATTCGATCAGGACCAGGAAACCCGAGGTCGTGTCCTGAGTTTTCAGGCTAATCGGCATCCAGATCACGTCACCGGGTCTGCCGGTGAACTCGACAACGGTGATGTCGTCCATCGTGGACTCATAGATGACGTCACAGTCGATGTAATCGTTGACACAGTCGTAACCGCCAACCTGAGCCGAAACGGATCCGGCCAAGGCCAGAAGCAGCAAAAGGGCGGCGGCAGAAATCTTCTGAAATCTCATCTTATAACCTCCAACGGGCCAATTGTTATCACGTTCATGCCGGTCTTGCCGGCAATTTATTTCATCAACATCATTTTGCGTGCAAAAGCGCCGCTCTCGGTGCGCAGCCGGTAGAAATAGACTCCGGAAGCCACTGAGTGTCCGTACTCATCGCGGCCTGCCCAGGTCACGCTATGGCGACCGGCATCAAGTCGGCTATCGATTAGCGTCGTCACCTCGCGACCCAGCAAATCGTATACGGTCAGCCGAACGTCCGTGGTGGCTGACAAGTCGAAATCAATGCAAGTTTCCGGGTTGAACGGGTTGGGATAGTTCTGGTGCAAGGTGAAACCTTCCGGTACGACTTTTCCCGTCGGTCCAAACGATACGGCCGCGGTTCGTCCATCAGCACCGGCCAGATCAATCGAACTGATCTCGAACTCCGACAGCCCGGACACCGAAAGCAAATTATGGCTGCCGGGAGGCATCTTTGCGCCGTTCATACTATAGATGAACACCCGAACCTCTGAATCAGTCGTGAGAATGCGAACATCCATATTTTCGTGCAGGTTTCTGATACTCTCGCGACTGACCGGCTCTGAAGTTCGGAGCGTCAGGAGGACGCCCCCAACTTCAAAGTCGGTGTGGTAACTGATAACGGCGTCGCTTTCACGTCGATCGGTCTCAACTGTAGCAAACAAATCGTAAGGGACGGTCGGTCGAGAGACCTTGGCCCCTTCCATGATCCTGCTAATGAGGGTGACCAGATCAGCTATGGTGCCCAGAATGTGGTCATGGTTCATGTCGGAATTGGCCAACTGCAGGGCATTCATGGGATAGCTGCCCGGATTCATGAAAGAGTTGGAAAAATAGACGTAGTCACTGACTTCATAGGTGAACCCGTTCAGATTGATGTCGCCGATATTCACATCGCCCATCTCGCGGATGGCGATATAGCCGTCATAGTAGTAGATCTGAGACTGTTCGATCTTTACGCCGGCGTCATCGGTAAGGGTGTTGTCATCATTGACCGGGGCGTCGAGGAATTGAAATCTGATCGGAATATATACACCGGCCAGATTGATGTCATTGGCTATTACAAAGATGAACCGCGCCAACGGACCATCACCGGGCGGCAAAGACTCGGCCGGCTGTGGGGTGGAGCCGCCCAGATCGGCTATGCCCACGATTCGTACGAGGCCCCGGGTAGCGAATTCGTCGTAAGTGTACTCAAAATACTCGAAGTCGGCGGCTCTGGTATCGGTGGTGGTGAGGCTGATCGGCCACATTACACTGGCGTCATACTTGACCAGCAGATTGAACGAACCAACCGGCAGATCGTTGGTCAGGTTGATATCGTAAAAGACATTGTCGCCCGGATAGGCGCGGGCGCTGTCCATCCACAGGGTATAAGCCACGTCGGCAGAACCACTGGCGAGCAAGCCGGATCCAGCCATCACGTCGGAGTGACAGACTGGGGCGACCAGCGTCCCGAGGACTGCAAGGGCGGTTATAATCCTGACAACTCTCACAAAATACCTCAAACTACTTATATCTTCGCCACGGTGGCGGTTCATGCCGATTGCCTAATGAGCAATTACCGGACCGAAACTCAACCGGATTGATACTGCCGGACTGTTATGCCGGGCACTGCAAAATCGTCCGCTTGAGCACTTAGACGGCCTCCGTCGGCTTTCTACAGTGGCATGAACAGCAATCGCTTAACGGCCTGCTGTCGATACCAAATCAAACTTTGAACAACTCGGACTATAAAAGTCCCCTTGTAGTAACGTGCGTGACCAAGGGCGACGAGGAGGGATGCCTTCCCGCAAAAGTCATGCTCTTTACGCAATCGCGCATCCTGTTGCATAAGGGGCTCTCTGCGCGATCACCTTTCTTATAAAATAAAAAAAAATGACCATTTGGCAAGGAGTTTCCGCGTTTTCCAAGCATCAGGTCAAGTAGTTGATTCCAAGTCATTTCAGACTCTTTTCTCTAAGTTATTCAATCAATATCAGTAGGTTCCTTTGTTCTCTCCTTTGTTATAAACTCCCCGGAAAGGAATTAACCTTTCCGGGGGAGTATCTAAGCACAAACAGGCTTACTTCAAGAGCACCATCTTTTTGGTGTCGACGAAGTTCTCGGTATCCAGCTTGTAGAAGTAGACACCTGAGGCCATGTTGGCAGCGTCCCAATCAATCGAAACCATACCAGCATCGGCGGAGCCGGAGAAGGAAGTGACCTTCTGACCAGTTACGTTGTAAATGGTCAGGCTGTAGTCACCAGCCTGCGGCAGCGCAAAGGCGATAGTGGTCTTCGGGTTGAACGGGTTCGGGTAGTTCTGATGCAGGCTGTAGCTGAGCGGCACGTTCTTGGCGGCAACCGGAGCGCCGTCATACGTGGCCATTTCAACACTGACGATGTTAGCGTCAAAGGCAAGGAACTCGCCCACAAAGCCGGCGTCACGTTCGATCTTAGAGATCAAGACCTTGGTGTTACGGCTGTCAAAGGCATAGCTCATTTCCATGTTATCAGCCAGCAAGCGAGGAGCTACGTCGCCCTCAAGTACGATAAAGGCAGCGCCCATCTTTGTATCGACGGACATCACACCATTCTCATAGGCGAAGGTAGCAAATTCCGCACTAAGTTTCGGATACGGCAGAGCATCACCGACGATAATACGAATCTGGTATACCAGATCAGCAACACTGAGAGTCAGACCATCAGCGTTAACGTCAGTAGCAGCGACCTGACCCTGGTAGTTGACATTAAAGACGCCAATACCCTTCACGAAATAGTTGCTGAACAGAACGGCGTCAGCGATTTCGTTGGCGGTACCGTTGA
>CBDUZQ010000172.1:0-5847 GCA_965371755.1 uncultured bacterium | reverse complement strand
ATGATGATAATGAAGACCAGGCAGATTCTGACGGCGACGATGTCGGAAATGTCTGTGACAATTGTCCTGCCGATGCGAATACTAATCAGCAGAACTCAGACAGCGATAGCTACGGTGACGTCTGCGATAATTGCCCGAATGATGATAATGAAGACCAGGCAGATTCTGACGGCGACGATGTCGGAAATGTCTGCGACAACTGTCCTGATGATCCTAATACCGATCAGCAAAACTCGGACTCGGATTCGCTGGGCGATGCCTGCGACAACTGTCCGCAGGAGTACAACCCTGATCAGAGTGACGGGGATGACGACGGCATCGGAGACGCGTGTGACAACTGCCCATCGATCCCCAACTACAGCCAGATAGATACTGACGGCGATGATTTCGGTGATGCCTGTGACAACTGCCCCGATAACTACAATCCCGGTCAGGATGACGCCGACGGCGATGGTATTGGCGACGTTTGTGATGAATGCACCGACACGGACGGCGATGGTTACGGCAATCCGGGGTATGCTGCCAACACTTGCCCCGATGACAACTGTCCCGACAGCAGCAACGCCGATCAATCCGACGTAGACAGCGATACGGTCGGCGACATATGCGACAACTGTCCGACGGTTGACAACGAAGATCAGGTCAACTCGGATGCCGATAGTTACGGCGATGTTTGCGATAATTGCCCGGATGATGATAATGAAGACCAGGCAGATTCTGACAGTGACGACGTCGGTAATGTGTGCGACAACTGTCCAGATGACTACAACCCGGGACAGGAGGACGAAGACGAGGACGGTATTGGTGATGCCTGCGAAGGCTGCTGCATCCCACCCATCCGCGGCAATGTTGACTACGATGTTAGCGACGCTATCGACATCTCGGATCTGGTCTATTTAGTGGACTATATGTTCAACCAGGGCCCTGCGCCGCTTTGCTGGCCGGAAGCCAACGTCGACGGCAATGGTCCCGATGATAATTCTGGAATCGACATCTCCGATCTTGTTTACCTGGTTGACTATATGTTTACAGGAGGCCCAGAACCGGTGGCGTGTCCGTAGGAGCGAATGTTGATCATTGAATTTCCCACCTGTCGCTTCGCTTTGGGTGGGGTTGAGAGCTTAGAGATCGAAGATCTTGCCCGGATTCAAAATGTTGTCGGGATCGAATTGCCGTTTGATCTTGCGCATTAGTTCCACCGCCGGGCCGTGCTCAAGCTCGAACAGGTTCTTGTGACCGAGGCCGATGCCGTGTTCGCCGGAAATCGTGCCGCCCAGTTCAATGGTCTTGCGAATAATCCGGTCGCTCAGTTCAAGTCCCGCCTGCCATTCCTCGGTGTTCTCGCGTCGGGCCAGGATCAGGGCGTGCAACAGGCCCAGTCCGACATGGCCGAAGGTGTGGATGGTCAAGCCGACCTCACCAGCCGCCTCGTGACAGAACTTAACCATCTCCGGCAGCCTCGAGATAGGGAAGGCGACATCGTTTCGTATGATGCCGTGACCCGGTTTGAGATGCTTGACAGCGTCGGTGGCGTAGTGACGAATCTCCCACGGTCGCTGACCATCGGTCAGTGTCAAGGGACGACCGCCCAATTCCTCGCAGATCGACGCGGCCAGTTCGGCGTTGCTTTCAAGCACAGCTTCCGGACCGTGGAATTCCAGAAAGAGACAGGGGACTTCCTCAAGGTCGTAATCTTTCAAACGATTCAGGGCGTGGATCAGGGCCCGGTCAAGAAACTCCACCGCTGCCAGATCCAACCCATAACGGCACATCTCCGACACAGCTTTGGCTGCCGATATGTCGTCGGCAAACTTGAACGCTGTTTGCCGTCGCGCCTCCGGCAAACCGGCCAGTTTGAGCGTGATGGCCGTGATGATGGCCAGCGTTCCCTCCGAGCCCGCTATCAAGTCGACCAGATTGTAGCCGCTGGACCGCTTGGCCGCACGGGAGCCGACCGTCATCCTCTCGCCCGTGCCGGTCACGATCTCCAATTGCAGAATGTACTCGCGGGTGCCGCCGTACTTGACCGAATAGATGCCGCTGGCGTTGGTCGACACCATGCCGCCGATAGTCGCGACATCGCCGGACCCGCCGGGCGCAGGGGGGAAGAAGAGCCCTTCGTGCTTCAACTGATTGTTGAGGTTATCGTAGATAAGGCCCGGCTGTACCGTTACTTGTAGATCGTTGGGATAAAGGGCGATTATGTCGGTGAGACGGCTAACGTCGAGGACAATACCGGTGACATCAGGGATGGTCGAACCTTCCAGGGCACTGCCGGCGCCCCGGGTGGTTATCGGCGTCTGAGTTTCACGGCACTCCACCACAATACGACTGATCTCATCAGCATCAGCCGGCCAGACGACAGCCTGGGGCAACACAGGATCAAGCGTCGACTCATCTTTCGACGCCACCGCCAACTGGTCCGGATGGACCGATATCCGGTCGGGCGGTATGAACTGATTTAGACGGGCAATAATGTCCACAGACTTCAGCGACTCCTCTCCGCTACTGCAGTCTCCTCAGTGCCAGGAAGAACGGATCCCACGGTTCCACCGGGAGCGGTTTCTTCCTGAGCATTTCCAGTTCGGCTTCCTCCATCTGACGCTTGTCGATGATCGTAACCAGCACGTACTCACCGAACCAGTCGTCGTACATATACCAGTTGCCCTCGTCACCTTTCTTGGAACCCCAACTGTTCTCGACCAGCCACTTGACCGGCGTGCCGTCGGATGCCGTGTCGACACCCATCAGCACCATCGCATGGTTGGGGGAAATGTCCTTGAAAGCTATCCGATCCCTTTTGCTCAGTCTGAAATCCATCCCGAAGGTGCGGTTGTAATCGTAGATGCCTTCCATGAAGATGCCGGAATCGCCATAGTTCTGCTTGCCGACATCGCAGGCAAACCAGACCACCTGTGAGTCCAGGAGCGCCTTGGTCGAGTAGTGCTTGAGTCGCTCAATGGGTAAGTTCAGGATTACAAAATCCTCTATCTCGTACATGTTGCGGCTGGTCTTGATCTGATAAAGCTTGCCGAACTCGCGGGTGGGGTTGTTGCACAGCGCTACGTACTCCGGCAGTTCAGCGCCGAAGAACTCCTCGTAGAACGAGGTGGGGGTGTACATGGCCTCGATAATCTCCGGTTTGTCATCCTTGTTCTCATCCTCATCGCCGTCATCCTCGCTGATGTCCAGATCAGTGCTGTCGGCGTCGTCCTTCTTATCATCCTTCTCAGTCGGTTCGTAGCGGATAGTGAACTCGGTTGGCGGCTGGCCATAGGTGTAAACAAGGATCGTGTAGATATCGGCCAGCATGGCCTCTTTGCGCTTACGCAGGTCTTTTTCTTTTTTGCCGTCGACATGCATTTGGCGAAGTTCCGAAGCGAAACCGCGAAGTTTGGACGTTGCCAGCTTGTTGAGCATCCCGGTGCTGCTGGACTGTTTGGTTTCCGGCATAGCGCTGATCGGCACCACACCATACTTGTCGACCAGCCCGGCGAAGTAATGCCACCAGCCGCCGTCACCGATCGGGCTTTCCAGAACAATCTGCAGCTCGCGGTCATTGATCGGCTTGTCGGCAAGGCGGATGATATCTTCGAGAAAGAGGTTCGACTTCTCCATCTTGTCCCAGAAAGCCAGATACGATTGCGACAACTCGAACTTGCTCAGCTTCATCTTGGTGGCGAGGTCGGGTGTGAGGACATTGAACCCAGCGAACATCCAGCAGCGGCCGGAGCCTTTCTGATTGGTGATGCCGGCCGATTTCAGGGAGTGGTTCACGATATCGTTGTGGGTCAATAACAATTCACGATTCAGCGAGAGGTCCTTGATCCTATTGTTGGTGATAGCGTTGATCAGAAAGGCCGGATCACCGTTGTCTTCAAGTTGTTTCTGATACTGGCTGATCAGTCCTGCGCTTACCGCTCCGTCTGTCCTCGGTTCGCCCTGCGTGGCGGCTGTCGTTACGAGCAGCATGGTGAGAAGTGCGATAACGATGCGAACGCTCACAGTTGTCTCCTTTGCTGGGGAAGTTCTTTTCTCATGGCACACAATGTAATCAAAAACGTGAGCGTTGGTAAGGGGTTTTGTTGGGGGGAGGATCGACGAAACCCGGAGAATGTGATTGACATGATAGGACAAGTACCGTAGCCTCCAATTGATAAGAAGATCGCTAATGAGATAATAAGCAAACTGCATGAGGTTCGTAGGGTGTCATTTACTGTTTGTGGTGTTGGGACGACTCTATACGGCCACGCCGTCCCGCCGGAATATGAATCCAGTCCTGACCCACCAGAGTTCCCATACATAAAGACGGAATGGTACACTATCTTCTTTGTGCCGATTTGGCCGTTGGCCTCGTATTTGGTCCATGAAATAGTCGATCATAGCTCGGTTTTGCAAGCCCTTTTCTCAGACACGACCAGGCAATTTCGAATGACTCGCCTGCCCAACCTGTACTGGCCGCAGGTTGGGCGAGGGTATATCTTCACCGCCGTCGTTTTCCTGTTCTTTCTAAGTTGGCCTTATATCGATGATCCTCCCCAACAACACCGGGAGGTGTCGCCGCGGGCCGATTCGCTGTACACCCTTGCCTCCGACCATTTCGATGCTGGCAACTACGACAGCGCAGCGGCTTGCTACGGACAGATCTTTAGCGAAGACTCCACGGAAAATATCGCCCTCACTAACCGGGCCATGTCCCACTGTCTGAACGGGGCATTCGAGGAAGCCCTCGCCGACTGCGAGCGTGCTCTTCTGATCGACAGTTTCCATGCCCCTGCCTACGGGGTCATGGGCCTGACCTACTATGAACTCGGTCGTTATCAGTCCGCTGTGGACGAGCTTACGGTCTCTTTGAGGATCGATCCCACGGTACCGGAGATGTGGGAAAACCGGGCCGATGCCTATCGGGAACTAGGCGATTTCGACCAGGCCATAGCGGACTACCTCAAGGCGATTGATCTGCCTTGGGACAATGCCGAGAGGCACAATAAGCTCGGTGCCTGTCTTCTTGAGGATGAACAGTACGAACTGGCTCTCACTCATCTCAATGTGGCTATCGCACGGGACTCGACCGAGGGCTACTTCTTCTATAACCGAGGGATGGCCTATCTGCACATGGACCAGCATGCCGAAGCCATCCGCGATCTTCAACATTGCTTGCGGATGCTGGACGACGATCCGGACATCTTCTTTAGCCTCGCCCAGTGTCATGATCTGGCGAAACATCCCGACAGTGCCGTCCATTACTACCTGAAGTATGTTGACGGCGCCAGGCCGAGCGATTCAGAATACGTGCGGGACGTTCGAGGCAGAATCGAAGAGTTGAATACTCGCTAGTTACGTCCGATGGTACGTCTTCGCAGCCGCGAGTTGGTTCTCGACGGTCTCACAAAAAACTTTCCAAACACCACTGAATCTATATATTGGGCGGCGATAACGAAGTCCCCTCTTGAGCGGGGATTTAGGGGTGTGTTTCTTCAACGGGGGAACCCACCCCGTCCCGCCTTCGGCGGGCCACCCCTCCCAAGAGGGGAATGCAAGCAGGCGGCAATGGTTGCCAACATCATGCTGAGCGGAGTCGAAGCATGAGGACAAGATGAGATTGCCGCGGCACGCCTATGAAAGCCACTCGTGGTCGTGCCTCGCAATGACGACGTGTGAAAGACAGGTTTAACCTGTGTCGAAACCACAGGGGTTTCGACCTACAAGAGAAGAAATGGCAAAGAAAAACAAAAGCGACAAGGTAAAGCCGCAAGTCCTCAAAGGATTCCGTGACTACCCGCCGGTAGAGCAGATCGCCCGTGAGAACATGCTGGCCAAAGTGCGCGAGGTGTTCGAACTGCGCGG
>CBDUZQ010000171.1:0-5848 GCA_965371755.1 uncultured bacterium | reverse complement strand
GACCGTACAGATGAGGAAGATAGGCGCCATAGGCTTGTTTTGCCGCCTGGGCTGAAGCCTCCAGGGCATCGTAGCGGGCCAGGTGGGAGGGGTTGGCATCGATAGCCTGGCGCAGGGCATCGTTGAAACTGAAATGGCGGCTGTCTTCACTTGGGGGTGCGCGGACAATCCGGACCTCACGCTCCAGCGTAGTCGGGATCGTGACGCCGCACTGCGCAGCCGTTGACTCGTTGATAGACAGTCCCGGAGGAACATCGAAAACCACCGGCAAGTCGGCCGGGGTGGCTCCCTCGATTATTCTCACCAACTTGACGGCGGCCATCCGAGCCTGTGGAATCACCGAGAACCCACTGTTGCCGGCCAGCGCTCCGCGTTGTACCAGATACGCCCCCTCCCATACAAATGTAGGCATCTTGTCCCGTCTGGTCATGGCAAAGAACTCGCGGATTTTGATGCCGTCCATGGCCCACATCGGAAACAGATAAACAGCGTCAACCTTCCCGGCCAGGCTGTGGTAGGCTTTGAAGAAGGCATAAGCGCCCTTGTTGTCGTACCCTTCACCCATGACTACTTCAAAACCGTGCTGCTCACCCAGCGACTGCAGCTTTGCCATCATATCGTTTTGCTCATCGCCGGTAGGGAAGTACAGCACACCGAGACGTCGCACATTGATCAATCGGGTCAAGGCGTCGATATCGCGCGCCAGTTGTATCGGGCGCGCCTGCACCGTAAGATTCGGAGCGATCGGACGACCGCTTTTGTCCAGCAGTCCTTCAGCCATCGGATCGACTCGATTCAACGCCACAATCGGCTTGTCGTACCCGGCTGCCAGCAAGGCCTCCACCACCCACGGCCCCAAAGCCACGACCATATCGGCCTCTTCAAGTACGACCAGTTCGTCTGCAAGCAGCCGACAACTATCCCGCTTCCATTCGGCAGATTTGTATCCCTGCGGTATCGGCACGATTTCAAATCCGTCGGGCGTTAACTGCTGTAGTTGGTGACTGAACTCATCGCGCAGGATGTCATGCTCGAGACAGCGACCGGCTTCAAAGAACGCCAGGTTGATCCGTTTTTTTTGTTGAGCCGCAGCCGTGAGTGTAAGAGTCACCAGCCAAAGACACACCAGCGATATCAGACTACAAATTTTCAAACTGAACATCGTATCCCATCATTTGGAGTTACTATTCATTGATGGGATAATAGTGAATTAGGACTGGCGGTTAAAGAAGAAACTGCGAAACCTGTTTTTGCGGAACGATTTTTGTGGGCGGCAGACGTCCTCGTCTGCCCCAAAAGCCCATTTACGGGTCCCCTCTTGAGAGGGGATTTAGGGGTGTGTTCCGTTTCGACAGACGCGAACATCGGTCCATCGTCGAAACCTGACTTCAGCAGTCCTTCGGACCAGGGGTTTCGGCCTACCGAACTCACCGAACCTGATATGACCTGAGAGCGACAATCCAGTTCCCATTTTCGGGGGAAGGAAAGTGATTAATTTCACAAAAGGGTCAAAAATCGTTTGACATTGTTTGCCCGGTCGGTATATTTGCCAATCAAAAATTGAGGGTATGTTGACATGGCCCTCCTGGATTCACGGCGCGACAAGAAGCCGAGCAGGTTTCTCAGGCAAACCGGTTTATTGGCGACAGTACCGGCAATCCTGCTGGTGTCGCCATTATTAGGTTTTTTCGGAGGCCGCTGGGCTGATGACAGGTTTGGAACAGAACCGTACTTGATGATCGCAGGGATTTTTCTCGGGTTCGGTGCGGCCGGAATAGAGACCTACAAACTGGTCAAGAAGGCAGCTAAGATTGAAGAAGAGGACAATGCCGAACAGTAACCTCGGACTTGATTTCTTGGCGCGTACGCTTCGCACGATCGGCGTCGTCCTGCTTATCTTCCTGCCTTTCGGCGTTTACTATCTTGGTACCTATACCGCTCTGGCTGTTTTTTCGGGCGGGGTGTGGGGAATTGTCAACCTTATCTTTCTTTCTGCCGTGGTCCGTTCAGCGATCCGGCCCGAGGGCATAGAAACCGCTCGATTGGTTGTGGCCTTACTGGTGAAATTCCCCTTGTTGTATCTGGCCGGTTATGCCCTGTTAAAAGTGCCGCAATTCAGCCCTTTGAATCTGTTGATCGGGTTTTCGATCTGTCTGGCGGTCCTGGCGCTGAAGGCGTTGGGCCGAGCGCTCCTGGGGCTTGATAAGGGGCCGAAGAAGAGCAATAGTCTTGGTGAGGCGGCTCAATGATTCTCTACTACACCCATATTCTGGCCTTAGCCGGCGCGAAGCTCACACCTTACCTGATGATGATCGCCTCCGGCGGCGACAGTCATTCGGCCGAAGCAGGCGAGCACGAGGGCGGTCACGAAGGTCCGCCACATCTGCCAAATCTGGTCGGGTTGATAACCGGCGGACACGGCTGGGCAAACGAATGGGTGAATGTCATCTTTGCCTTTGCCATCGCAATTTTCTTTATCATTATCGCCACCCGCGTCTACGCCAAACGTCAGATGATCCCCGGACCGTTCCAGAATGTAATCGAGATGCTCGTTGAGGGGATGTACAACTTTCTGTACACAATCCTGGGTAAAGAAGCCAGGCGATACACACCGTATTTGGGCACTCTGTTTTTCTATATTTTGCTGATGAATTTCATGGGGATTATCCCGTTCGGCCACTCGCCTTCGACGAGTATAAACATCACCGCCTCGTTAGCTATCTGCACCTTCTTGTATGCCCAGTACACTGGCGTCAAGCGGCTGGGCGTGGTTGGATATGCCGATCACCTGGCAGGACAACCTCGTGATGTTATTTCGTGGGTGCTGGTGCCGATCATGCTGCCGATGCACATCATCGGCGAACTGGCCAAACCGCTCAGCCTGGCTTTACGACTCTTCGGCAACATCACCGGCGAGGATGTTCTGGTAGCAGCCTTTGTGGGGTTGGGAGTTGCGGCGCTGGCCTTTACCGGGTCGCCCATCGGGCTGCCGTTCAACGTGCCGTTCATTCTTTTGGGGTTGCTCCTGTCGACGATTCAGGCTTTGGTATTTACGTTGCTTTCGACCATTTATATTTTGATGATGCTTCCTCACGAGGAGGGGCATCACTGACAAACGAACAAGAAGAGAGTAATAACAACAATATAGCTTCAGCTATTTGGAGGAAATGATGGATTACCAGTCGATGTTGTCATTAGCGCTGCCGTTTGGTGTGTCTCTGGCTGCATGCGGTTCGGGTTACGGATTGGGTCGCGCCGTTGGTTCGGCGATGGAAGCAATCGGTCGCCAACCGGAAGCCGCCGGCAAAATTCAGACTGCCATGATTATTGGCGCCGCCTTGATTGAGGCTCTGACAATTTACGCTTTGGTGGTTTTCTTCATTCTCCAGGGAAAGATCGGCGGCTGAGTTTGCCCAACCGGTCTTACTGGACAGGACGAAAACACCTTATACATTAGGTAGAATAATGGATCTGCAGTGGCAGCAATTGCTGACACACCTGGTCGGCTTCGTAATAACCGTCTGGATTCTCAAGCGCTACGCCTGGGGGCCGTTGTTGGCCATCATGGAGGAGCGTCGCAACAAGATCAAGCAGGAATTCGACAATATCGAAGTTGAAAAGACCAAGGTGTCTGAGTTGAACGCTGAGTATGAGGCAAAGCTGAAGGATATCGATGCCGAACGCCGAGCCAAGATAGTCGAAGGCGTCAACGATGGAAAAAAGATCGCTGAAGAAATCAAGGCCGAGGCGCGTGATGATGCCACCCAGATAAGCATCAAGGCCAAAGATGAACTCGAACGCGATGTCGCCAAAGCCAAAGTTCAGCTCAAGAACGACATGGTTACGATGACTATCACCGCGGCCGAGAAGATCATCAACGAGAAGCTTGATGATCCCAAGCATCGCGAGTTGATCGGCAATTTCATCGATAACGTGGAGAAAGCGTAAAGCAACGTGTTAGCTCAGGAAGTTGCCAAGAAATACGCCGGCGGTTTGTTCCTGTCGGTCAAGGAGCGCGGTCTGGTCGACCAGGCGCACGATCAACTAAAGGATCTCGAGGATTTCCTGACATATGATCCGACCTTGCTCAATTTTCTGATGGCGCCGCACGTGCTTGATGGGCACAAGCTGGACTTGGTGCGCGACGTTTTTACCGATCGAATAGATCGGCTCCTTGTAGAGTTCCTGATCGTGTTGGTCGACAAGCATCGCATCGGCTACCTGCATGAGGTCATCGGTGAGTTCATTCGCCTAGTAAAGGCCGAGCGCGGCATTGCGCTGGTGACGGTGATAACGGCGGTGCCGATCTCCGCCGAAGAGCGGCGCAGGTTGGTTGACAAACTGGCGGCGCGCACCGGCATGACAATCGAGTTGGAAGAGAAGACCGATCCGGACATTATTGCCGGTATGATTATCATCCTGCACAACGAGATCATCGACGGCTCCGTCAGACGCGGACTGGATGTTCTCGAAGGGCAGCTTTCCAAGGTGCGGGTACATTGAACCCGGTAGGGGTTGGTTCGGTAGTTTTGAAGAATATAGCTGTGTAACGATAGGAGTTCGATGATGGGTCTCAACCCGGAAGAAGTATCATCGGTTATCAAGAAAGAGCTGGAGAAGTACGAAACCAAGCTCGAGATGGAGTCGGTCGGCACCGTACTCCAGGTGGGTGATGGTATCGCGCGAATCTGGGGTCTTGAGGACGTCCAGATGTCCGAGCTGATTCAGTTCCCCGGCGACGTTATTGGTTTGGTGTTGAACCTCGAAGCCGACAACGTTGGCGCCGCCATTTTCGGGAGCGATACCCACATTCACGAGGGTGACACCGTAAGGCGCACCGGCAGAGTAGCGAGTGTTCCCGTCGGTGAAGCGATGTTGGGACGTGTCGTCAATCCGTTGGGGGAACCACTGGACGGCAAGGGACCGATCGTCACCGACAAGTTCCGCCCCATTGAAGGACGCGCTCCCGGCGTCATCGAACGCCAGCCGGTGAAAGAACCGCTACAGACGGGACTTAAGGCGATCGACTCGATGATCCCGATTGGCCGCGGCCAACGTGAGTTGATCATCGGTGACCGCCAGACCGGCAAGACGGCGCTGGCTATCGACACCATCATCAACCAGAAAAACTCCGGTGTGAAGTGCATCTATGTCGCCATCGGTCAAAAAACTTCGACCGTGGCGCTGGTGGTGCAGACGTTGGAGAAGTACGGCGCAATGGAGTACACCACTGTGGTTACGGCCAGCGCCACCGATCCAGCACCGCTGCAATACATCGCTCCCTACGCCGGCTGCGCTATGGGTGAGGAGTTCCTGTACAACGGCCAACATGCCCTGTGTATCTACGACGACCTCTCCAAGCAGGCCCAGGCGTATCGTCAGTTGTCGCTCTTGCTGCGTCGCCCGCCGGGACGCGAAGCCTACCCGGGCGACATCTTCTATTGCCACTCACGTCTGCTGGAACGGGCATCCAAGCTCCATGACGATCTCGGCGGCGGTTCGCTGACGGCGCTGCCGATCATTGAGACTCAGGCCGGTGACGTGGCCGCTTATATCCCGACCAATGTGATTTCGATCACCGATGGGCAGATTTTCCTCGAGGGAGAGTTGTTCTTTAGTGGTATTCGCCCCGCCATCAACGTTGGTATCTCGGTGTCACGTGTCGGCGGTAACGCTCAGGTAAAGATGATGCGACAGGTGGCCGGTTCGCTGAAGCTCGACCTCGCTCAGTACCGTGAGTTGGCTGCCTTCACGCAGTTCGGTTCTGACCTTGATGAAGCCACCCTAAAGCAGCTCAACCGCGGTGAAAAAATGGTGGAACTGCTCAAGCAGGGGCAGTACGTGCCGG
>CBDUZQ010000170.1:0-5896 GCA_965371755.1 uncultured bacterium | reverse complement strand
CGAGGTATCTGAATGCCGATTGATCCCAAACCAAGAGAAGCATCGTTGCAGTTTCTGGCGGCAGTACCCAGCCAACCGTTCCAGCACACGCTGGAGATGGCCCGCAAAGTCGCGCCGTTTGATACCTCGATCCTGATAACCGGTGAGACAGGCGTCGGTAAAGAAGTGATTGCCCGTTACATCCACAGCGCCTCACGCCGCGCCGACTACTCCATGCTGTCTGTCAACTGCGGAGCCCTCCCGGAGACTTTATTGGAAAGCGAGTTATTCGGTCACCGGGCCGGGTCCTTCACCGGTGCCGTGCGAGACCGTAACGGCCTGTTCGAGCAAGCTGCACGAGGCACTATTCTTTTGGATGAAATTGGAGACATCAGTCTGTCCACGCAGGTGAAATTGCTCCGGGTCCTGCAGGAACGGGAGATACTTCGAATCGGTGAGAGTATCCCGCGCAAGGTCGACACGCGCATCATTGCCGCCACCAACCGTAATCTGGAGCAAGCTGTCACAGAAGGCAGATTCCGTGAGGATCTTCTCTATCGGCTGCGCGTGATTGAGATTGTAGTGCCGCCGCTCCGTGAGCGACCGCAAGACATCCTGCCGCTGACGGACTATCTCGTGCAGAAACTCTCGGTCAAGTTGAGCATCCCCAATCTGCGTTTGGATGATTCATGTCTGAAGCGCTTCAAGGCCTATCACTGGCCCGGTAACGTGCGGGAACTTGAGAATGCCATCGAGCGGGCCGCTGTCCTTAGTGGAATCGGCGAAATTAAGCTGGAGCATTTGCCGCCGCAATTGCTGGACCCCGGCGGATCCGGGCAACCTGTGGACTTGGCGCCGTCGCGGAGTCTGAGAGAAGTTGAAATGAACTACATCAAGACCGTGTTGAAGGCGACCGGTGGGCATCGCGGCCAAACTGCGAAGATTCTGGGAATCAGTCAGGCGACGCTTTGGCGCAAGTTGAAGAACAAATAACGAAACAGCGGACGTAAGAACACTAAAAAGCCATTGCCATCAGACAGGCTGTGTCTTAGCTTGCAGCCCAACCGAGCCCACTTTGTTTGAAGGTGTTCAGTCAGGACGATTCAGCAATAAATGAACGCAATCGAAATATCTGAAATACTTATGCTCTTTGGGGGCGGGCTCCTGGCCGGCACGCTTGGGGGTCTTCTGGGAATCGGCGGAGGGATTGTGCTGATGCCGATGTTGCGGTTTCTTGTGGGGCTGTCACCTGCCCACGCCGCCGGCACCTGTATTCTCGCCGTGTTCTTCACTACCCTCGGGGGCAGCTACCGCCACTACAAGCAGGACAACGTGAAGTTACGTTCGCTCACTCCCATCATGATATCCGGGGCTGTAGCCACCGTGATATTCTCTTTCGTGTTTCTGTATCTGTCGACGCGGGACCGTTGGCTTGACTTGGGGATGGGGTTGGTATTTGCTTTGGTCTCGATTCGCATGATTGCCGAAGGAATTCCCGGTCTGGTCAAAAGGCGTGTAAGTGGGAAGACCGACAACGAGATGAGAGGCACCCTGGTACAGAAAATTTCCATCGGATCCCTGGCCGGTGCGCTGCCGGGTCTTCTCGGCATAGGCACCGGAGTTATCCTGGTTCCGGCCTTCACTTTCATCCTTAGTGCGCCGATCAAGGCGGCCATGGCGTCCTCACTGACTTGTTTCTCCGTGAATGCACTCATCAGCTCCGGATTCAAATACGCGCAGGGATTCATTGAGTTGAACGTGGCATTGCCTATATGTCTGGGCACTCTGCTCGGCGCAACCCTTGGAGCCAGACTCAACAATCGTTTCTCTTCCGGCGCTCTCAGGCTTGCGTGCGGACTCGTTTTTTCCTATGTGTCGCTCAAATTCATTCTTTCGTTTGTGAGGTGAGGATATGAATAAGAAAAGGGAAGTCGGAATCCTTGAACAAACAAGGATCCAGGCCAGAAAGATCGCAGAGAAGGAGCATTTGCTCGATGTTGCTGTGACAGTTCTGGCCAAACCGTTGACGCCCGAGGAGGCCATCGGAAAACCCGGCCGGCGGGATTTTCCAATCCTGATCGGCAAGGAGAGGGTCATTGAGGCTACGCTGCTGGGATCCGTGGGCCATGCGTACACTGATTCGCCGCAGGAGCATCTGGGCACTCTAAAAGAGATACTGAACCTCGAACTGAACACGAACCAGAACCGAGCAATCTATGTGGCCACACTTAATGCGCTGCTGGGCAGCCTGAAGATGGTTGACAAAACAGTACATTGCAAAGACGACGAACCTGAAGAATGCGCGCTGGAGATTGCCGACACAGTGCTGAAGAAGTATGGCAGAACAGATGTTGGCCTGATTGGGTTGAACCCGGCCATCGCAGAAAGACTGGTGGATACTTTCGGGCCGGACCATGTTCGTATCACCGACCTGGCCGAGGATAACATCGGCCAACAGCGCTTCGGAGTGGAAATCTGGGACGGCAACAAACGCACTGAGGACCTAATTGAGGCCTCGGACGTAGTCATATTCACCGGGACAACACTCATCAACAACACCTTCGGCCAAATCTGGGACCTGATTCAGACTCTTGGGAAGAATTATCTGACCTACGGCGTGACAGCGGCGGGCGTTAGTCAGCTGCTTGGTTTTGAGAGAATTTGCCCGCGAGGTCGGGATTCCGCTACACCATAGAATCGATACGTATGAGATTGCCGCGTCGCTACGACAACAAACAGCATAGCTTAGTAGGGCGGGTCCGTCTTCGAACCCGCCAGCAGATCATCTTCCCATAAATTGGGCCCCCCGAAGTCGTTGAATTTTAGGATCTCAAATGTAGTGGCGGGCGGAGGATCTAAACCTTCGATCCGCCACGGCGGAGTTATGAGCCTTCATGGTCGGCAATTCACTACCCCCGTAACAGTTGCTTTTCGCTGGTGAATGGCGAATTGTCGACTATCTTTGGGCATGGACGAAAAGTTTCACCAATTCAGCCTCGCGACACGCATCAGCCACCTGTTGACAACAGTATTGCTGGCGTCGCTGTATCTCACCGGTCTGCGTCTGGCCTGGTTTGGCGGATCAAATCCGCTCTTCCCCACCGATAGTTTACTCGATCAACTCTTACCGACCGGACAGGTGTACTGGTGGCACGCGGCGAGTGGAGTTCTCCTTGTTGCCTGCGGCATCTTCTATTTGTCCGAACTCGTTCTCAGCCGGCAGACAGGCCGCATGACGGCCTTGTTCACCGACCGACGACGCGACTACCGCAAGAAACTGTTCTATATCGTCATACTGGCGACTGTCGGCATCTCGGTCATCAGCGGCATAACCCTCTACATGGGTCTGTACGAGGGAGCGCCGGGATATGCGATGATGAACGATCTGCATCACTACTGCGCGGTGCTGTTGGCTATTCTTGTCCTGGTGCACTTGATTGATGTTCTGATCGGTAAGGGCTCCCGCGTGAACACGATCTTCCTCGGTGTTCGCGACCAGCAGTTCTTCAAAGTATGGCGCTTCGTACTGTCAGGAGTAGTTGCCGTTGTCGTTAGTGGGGCGCTGTGGGTGACGATTAACTCGGCGACTGTGCTGGAGTGTCGCAAGCTGACTGAACAGGCTCACATGGTGGGTAAGATCGAAAGCGCCATCTGGGACACGGCGGACAGTCTCCATCTCACCCTGGCGCGCGGAGCGAATTTCGAGAGCGGCGTTTCCGAGGTGACTCTGAAGAGCTTCCACAACGGTCGGAGCATTTTCTTTCTCGTGCAGTGGGACGATCCTGATCGCTCCTATAATCGCCGGCTGCTCAAGACGGACACCGGATGGGTTCAGAGAGTTTCTGAATACCTCGATCTGTTTGGTGAAAGTATCTATTCTGAGGATCAATTGGCATTGTCGTTTCACCACCGGCGCGACGGATGTGCCGCAACCTGCCATATGCGCCTGCCGAAGAGGATGGGGTTACATTACACCGGTGGTGATACCGTAAACGTTTGGCAGTGGCGGGCCGTCAGCACCAATCCGATTGGTCGGGCCGATGACGACCGGTGGGCGGCGTATCGCAATGACTCGCTCGGTGGACGGCGCCTGGACAACCTGGCCTCCGGCGGGCACTTCTCGAACTTGAATCAGGACTGGCAGCAGCCGTACTTTCTTCCCGTACATCCGTCAGTGCGTGGCTGGATCGATCCGCACTCGGAATACGTGACCCCTTACTTCTTTGCTGATGACAACTTCGCGGTGGGTGATGAAGTACCGGGCGTCATCGTCACACCGTTCATAGGTGATCGCGGCGACGTGCGCGCGCGCGGGCAATGGCTCGATGGTCGGTGGACAGTCGAGTTTACGCGCCCTTTCAAAACCGGCTCCAGTTTCGACATCGAACTACGCGAGGAGTTCTATCTTGGGATCGCGCTGTTCGACAACGCCGAATCCAAACATGCTTTCCATCTGAGACCGATAAGAGTTACGGTAAAGTAGTTTTCATCAGCGATGCGTTTCGGGCCTTGTGCTACCGTCCGATAGGTATCGATATCCCGACCAAAACTGAAAACGTGCGTGGTTTGAGATCAGCCGCTTTGCCTGTTTCATAGGCGGCCATGGGAAACTCCTCCGGGACAGTGTCGTCGTTCAAGTAGGGAATATCATCGGGGTTGACATCTTCGAACAAGTCTCCGGTCCCAAGATAGTACCGAAGGTCGGCCGTAAGGGTTCCGAAACCGATATCAATGCCGATGCCACCGCCGAAGACCCATCCAAAGTTGGAATCCTTAAGGTTGCTGATATCGGTTTCGCCTTTTACGACTATTGTGGTGTCCATGCCAAATGGTGCACTGATCGTCATGTCCAGTTCAATGTCGTTGGTACCGGATCGAACAGTGCTAAACACGGGTCCGGCAAAAACACTCGGAGCCAGCCGGCCCTGTATTGGCAGGCGGTACTTGATCAGCAGGGGAATTTCGAGGTAGGAGAGTTCTATCTCCTCAGTTAGTTCGTAATCGAGATACATGTTCCCTTCGGTGGTAGTAACAACTATATTGGCGGTGCCCTCAACTTTAGCGCGTCGATTCACGAAATTCAATTCCGGCTGGATGGAGAATCTATCGTTGAAATGCACAACCACAAACCCACCAATGGAACTGCCGGCTTTTCTTTTGACCTTGATATCATCCCTGTACTCGATAAAGGACCCAATAGTTTCTCTCATGCTAACAACCAGCCCGGTCTCTTCGCTGGACAAGGAGGATGAATTCAATCCTCCCCTAAGTCCCAATTCAAGAGATGGTCCGGCACTGATCGAGGACGCCAACACTACGGCGGCGCCAGTAACTGCCATCAATGATCTGACAAACCTCTTCATAATTCAACCTCCTGTGTTTTGTATTACGGTCTCAAGTACCGCCGCATAATCGGTCTTGTCGGTGAGCGCCTGAGCACCTCTTTGTAGCCAGCCTTCACAAACGCCGACGTTATCCCGGTCCAGGCAAAAGCATCCGGCCATTTGTCGTTCGGCTCCACCGGGTATCCTTCGACGATCTTGCCACCCTTCCTGCGAACATACTCAGCCGCCGCCTTGAGCAATGCTATGCTAACGCCCTTGGCGCGATACGGTTTAGCGATGAACAAACAGACAACAGACCAGACTTTCTTGTCGTCGACCGGCTTCAGATTGCGCGAGCGCTCCAGCCGAGGAAACTGCTCTCGCGGCGCCACCGAGATCCATCCAATCGGTTCGGAGCCAAGATAGGCCAGTACTCCGGGAACATTACCGCCCATGACGATTTTCTTCATGGCCCGTTTGTTGGCTGGTCCTTTCCTCGCCTCGAACTCTTTGCTGGTCAGTCGCCAGTTCATGCACCAACAGCCACCACAGGCGCCACGCTCACCGAACAGCTTTACCATATCATCCCAACG
>CBDUZQ010000169.1:0-5901 GCA_965371755.1 uncultured bacterium | reverse complement strand
TGCTTCTGGGCCTCTTTCATCTCCGGTGTAGCCACATCCTCAAACAGCTTCTGAATCTGAGCCAGCTTCTCCAGAATCTGTCGACTCAAAAAAGTGTTCTCGGCCATTTTGTCCAGCGAGCGTTCCATTTGCTCGGCCGTCTTCTCGATATTTTCCAAAAGTTCGGCATTCTTGTCGGCGACGTTGGAGAGTTCTTTCTGATGTTGCCAGTCGGCCTTGCGAGCAGTCTTTTGCTGCGCCTGGAGCTTGCGGGCGACGTTCTTCATGCGCTCGGCAATCTCACGACCACTCTTGAGCAGGTTCTCGGTACGGTCTATCCGCTGAGCGCTCTCGGCCTCGGTTTCAGCTATAATCTCCTCCAACGACGGCAGCCGCGCCACGAACTGACGGGTGGCGGTCACTTTCGGTCCGGAAATACGATCGTTGTCAGCCACTTCAAAACGGTAGATGACGTAATCGCCGGGATAGAGACTGAACTGGTCCATGTCCCAGTTAAACGAAACGTCCCCTTCCGTCTTGATGCGGTCGGAGAAGTGCAGCACGGCGACATGTTCATCGGATGTCCGATGTTGCGAGTACAGCGTATACTTGAGCACCAGTGAGGAGAATCCGAAGTCGTCGAAGATGCGCACCTTTAGCGGCAACAGCATCTCGTCATTGAGGTTGACGTCGAACCCCGGACTGAGCACATCGATTGAGGGAAACTCGTCGGGGATAGCCGTCATGTAATACTCAATCGGGTCAGGGTTCTCTTCTCCGAGATGGTCGGTCAAGCGGACGTAATAGGCCCGAGAACTGTCGACCCGCAGCGCCGTCTCGGCCGACTTGCCGGCCACCTTCATCGGCGTCCGACTCGAGTCGGAAAAGATCAATTCGGCGGCTTGTACCGGCAGGTTGGTTTCAAGCTGCATGTTGACGCGGCTGCCAACCACAGCCGAGAACGAACCGTTGTTTTCATCAATCACCGTCGGCGGCAACTCGGTGTACTCAGGGTAGAAGATCGAGAGCTTGATACCTTCCACTCGCGGTCGATCGACTACATCTATTTTCTGAAGCTCGGTCTTCAGGCGCCCAGCCTCGACATAATAGTCGAACGACCTGTTTATCTGCCGCAGCCGAGTGGCAACCCTTGTCGAGTCACTCTGACCCCAGGTGGTCCGATTCACCTTGCTCAGATCGATCTTGGTTTGCTGCCAACTGCCACCGACCAGGCGATAGTGAATCACTGCCTCATCGGGAAACCGGTCGCCGTGCAGCATGGCTCCGATTTCAATATCACGATACTTGACCCATTCGACACTGCCCGGGAACGGCACCAGTCGGTACCCCAGGGGCGGCGCGATTTCCTTGGTGGGATGGGAATAGACTTCATACGAATAGGTAAACAACCCCGGCGCCAACAACAACATAGCCACAGCCAGCACCGCCGCGACCGCAAAGACTCGACCAGTACGCAACACCGGGTAAAGACTAACGGCCTCACCAAAGTTGAGTCGGGCGGAACGAGCCAGCGCCTGCTGCTCGGTCATGGCCATCAGTTCGGCTGAGTAACCGGGTGATTTCCGCATCCGCGCGAACTGGATGGCGGCGATGAGTCGCCCTTTCAGTTCCGGATGCTTCTCCTCCAGACGAACCGCCATGCTATCGATATTTCCACGCCACAGTCTGGTCAGCCCGTACCGCACGAACAGATATCCAGCCAGCCCCGAGGCCAACACCAGCAGTGAGACCTTCAACCAGACGGGAAGAACCATCAATCCGGCCAGGAGCGACAACAAAACCGATGTCACCACCAGCGCGATCAGGGTGGTGATTATTCCGCCGGCCAGACCCACCAGTCTCTGTTTGTAGAGCGTCCCCTTCAGCCTGCTGATCAAGGTAGAACTTGTTCTTGTGTCGCGCATGGTATGAGCCTCGATAGATACTCGATATCGTCTCGCCGATTGTCGGCAATCTGTCCTTATGACCTAAGACGCAGGAACGGGAGTGACCGTTTGGGTGTCATTCACTATCAGTATAACAACGCGTAGGTCAGTATGTTTACGCCCATCCGAAAAGCTTCGTTTCGTTTTTCCGGCGGGTCGTTGTGTACCTGGGCATCTTCCCATCCATCCCCAATATCGGACTCCACCAGGAAATACAACACCACCCGACCGTTCAGAATGATTGCATAACCGCGCGGCGGCTTGTTGTCGTGTTCGTGGATCTTGGGGGGGCCGTTGGGAAAATCGTAGAAACAGTGGTACAGGGGATGGTCAAACGGGACCTCCACCACCTCTCGCTCCGGGAACAACTCAGCCATCTCCTTGCGGAAATTAAGGTCCATCCCGTACGAATCATTGACAAAAAGAAACCCGCCGCCAGCCAGGTATTGCCGCAGCCGTTCTTTCTCCTCAGTCGAAAAACTGATCAAACCATGCCCGGTGGCGAACAGAAACGGATACCTGAACAACTCCGGATCCATGATAGTGATCTCATGCTCGTTAGTGTCGACCGGGTAGTCTGTATTTTCACGCAGGTAGCCGAGGAAATTCGGAAGGGCCGAGCCCCCCCAGTACCAGTCGCCGCCGCCGGAATAATGCAGCCGGGCCACCCGAAGGGCCGATGGATTGGGATTGTCCGTTTGCGATGCCTCAATTCGCGCCAGGTCCGGTGCGCGTCGGCCTCCGGAGCGCTGGGCATGACTGGCGGCACCAAAAAAAACAAGGCAGACCAGTGCCAACGGAACGATCCTGTAAAAGCGATAGTACATCTACATAATATACAGCACAAATCCGTTTTTCGGTGAATTTTCTTGGGGTGGGCGTGGGTAAGCCGCCTCATCGCTGCGGGTGGCCCGGACGTTCGTCCGGGTTTCAGAGAATTCACAAGTCAGGAAGCCTAACCCGTAACACCGGAAGAACAGCGCAAGGCGCTGTGTCAGGAACACAGGGCTCCTGACCTACTGTTATGACATCGTGTCCTCCCCACATTTACCTTGACAAGAATGCAACCTATCATAGATTGTACGTATAGATAACTGACGACCGAAACTCTGGCCCGAAAGGAGGACTATTACATGACCATTGCGAGATCAAAATGCTGTGGTGTGTCTTGCCTCCTGAGGTCGAGTTGCTGAATAGACGCTCGCGCTAACACTGCGCGTCGAAAGTCGTCGGCCGGCCAGTAGTGGGCGGCCTTTTTCATGCCCAAATCCACACGGCAAGAGAACACCCACGGCTTTATCAGGATCACAAGGATCCTGACCTACGAATTTGGCTGTCTCCAGTATTGCTGAGGGCAGAGGACGTTCTCGTCTGCCCACGACAAGAATATGAAGTAACAGGAATACGAACGATGGATTTACATACATTAGGTTTCGACGATTTCTTCCGAAGCCACTTTGCACCCTACCACGAACAGGGTTTCATCCCAGCCCGCGTGGCGCTGGAACATCGTGAGCGCTACCAGTTATTTTGCGAGTTAGGCGAACTGTCGGCGCAACTGTCCGGACGGTTCCGCCACCGAACGTCGTCATTGGCCGACTATCCGACCGTCGGCGATTGGGTGGCTCTTGAGCCGGACGACCGTGAACCGACGGGTGTCATCCACGCCCTGCTCACCCGTCGCAGTTGTTTTTCCCGCAAGGCAGTGCTGGCCGGGGGTCCCAAGTACCGCGACGGCCGCACCGACGAACAGGTGTTGGCGGCCAATATCGACACGGTCATGTTGGTGGCCGGACTGGATGTCGAGTTCAACATCCGCCGCGTGGAACGATACATCACGGTGGCCTGGGACTCCGGCGCGCAGCCGGCAATCATCCTGAACAAGGCCGACCTTCGCGATAACCCGGAAGCTATCAAGCAAGAGGTTGAGGACATCGCCGTCGGTCTACCAGTGCATCTGGTCAGCGCTCACACCGGGGCGGGACTGGGTCAGTTGCAGCCGTATCTGACCGAAGGCGCCACTGTCGCCTTCCTCGGTTCCTCGGGCGTGGGGAAATCGACCTTGATCAACAGCATCCTGGGCGATGAGCGTCAGAGTACCGGCGAAGTGCGCAAGGGCGACGGGCGCGGCCGTCACACCACCACCCAGCGCGAACTGATCGTCCTGCCGAACGGCACTGTTGTGATCGACACCCCCGGCCTGCGGGAGATCCAGCCGTGGCAGGATGAAGGCAGTTTGGCCAAAGCGTTCGCCGACGTCGAGGAACTCTTTTCGCAGTGCCGTTTCAACGATTGCTCCCACACCGCCGAGCCGGGCTGCGCGATTCAGGCGGCGCTGGAGGACGGGCGGCTCGACCCCAAGCGTTACCAGAGCTATCTCAAGCTGCAAAAGGAGATGGCGCACCTGGCCAGACGACGTGATGTGCACTCCCGCCGACAACAGGAACGGCAGTGGCACAAACGGGTTCGCAATCATCACTTGGCGATGAAGGACCTGCGCAAGAAAGGGCTTGCCTGACCCGGTCAGGCAGCCCACCCATATATGGGTTTTTCGCGCTTCGCGCGTCGTGGCGCTGAACATAAATTAGTTGATCGGTGACTCGTTCACTCTCAGATTGGCGGTAGACAGTTAGTCGGCGTCTGCTGAGGCGCACCTATCATTCATGGAGGTGGTTCCGCTATGACCGACAAGAAAAAATCGTTCCTCGCACCGCCGTCACTTATCGGTGACAAAGTATATCTGCGCGCGACCACCCCTGAGGATGTCAGCAACATGCATCACTGGTTCCTTCAGGGTGAACCGATGTCGCTCAGTTGTCGTCCGCATCCGCTGGTCACGGCGAAGGAGGCGGCTGAGGCGGCGCAGAAGAGAGAGAAGAGCATCAATGACCAACGTTTCACGGCCGTGCGCAAGGATGACAAGACACCGGTGGCCTCGGTGAGTTACTTCAGTTTCAATGCGCTCAATCGTTCGGCTGAAATCGGTCTGCTTGTTGATCCCGAGATGCATCGCAAGGGATACGGCTCCGACGCCATAAGAACCCTGACGCGCTATCTGTTTCGATATCGCGGTTTGAACAAAGTGTATGCTCAGACGGCTGGGTTCAATGAGGGGGCCATAGCGATGTTGGAGTCACTCGGCTTCAAGAAAGACGCGACCCTTCGCGATCACTATTTCTACGATGGAGAATTCCACGCCGGGTACGTCTACTCGCTGTTGCAGTTCGAGATGGACTGGTAGTCGCAGATGCCGGCGCTACTATCAGGGTGTTTGCGACTGATCGGCCGTGTCCGGGGTCGCAGCATCCCCTTGCAGTTCGCTAATGTCGCTTTCGTCTGGCTGTTGGTCAGCAGTATCGCCTGAATCCTCGGTCTCTCTCTTGCGCACGGAATCAACGATCTGGTTAAGTTTGATCAGTTCAGCGCGGGCACGCTCGGCGAAATCGTCACCCCTGGAGGCATATAATACCGAGCGCGAAACATTGATCAGCGCTGTCTTCGTGAAATCGGCTGTGCCGTAGGTGGCCGCTTTCTCCAACGAGCCGCCCTGCGCCCCAACTCCCGGAATCAACAGCGGCATGTCGCCGGCGATGACACGAAGCTCTTTCAACTGTTCGGGATTGGTGGCCCCGACCACCAGACCACAGTTGCGCTCTTTGTTCCAATAGGCGACTTTCTCGGCAACGACTTCATATAGCGGCTTGCCACCAACGTTCAGAATTTGGAGATCCTTCGACCCGGGGTTGGATGTGAGACACAGGATAAACACACCCTTGTCCTTATGTTCGATGAAGGGACGTAGCGAGTCATACCCCATGTAAGGATTCAGCGTCACCCAGTTGGCCTTCAACTGCTTGAACATAGCGTCGGCATAATGCGCGGCGGTGTTGCCGATGTCGCCCCGCTTGCCATCGACGATCACCGGAATCTCGTCGGGAACGCGCTCGACAATCAATTTCAAAAGGGATAGTCCCTC
>CBDUZQ010000168.1:0-5950 GCA_965371755.1 uncultured bacterium | reverse complement strand
GCGGTGATATGGTGTGGGATTACGGAACCCCAAATATTCCAGATCCGTTTGCTGTGCCAAGCGTGGGCGACTTGGGGATGACTGAATTCAGGCTCATACGGGGCGTGTTCCACTGTCCAGTACCTTTTTGGGGTATACGTCGCGTTTCAGAGCTACGGAAAATTTCCGTTTCTGAAGAGATGCGGGCATGGTCTGTTGGAGAAGGATACAACCGGCCGATCGCCCGTCGGATTGTTGAAGAAGCCGGTGTGCGAAGAAATGCCTTTGCAATACGAAAAAGGAACACAGCGCTTTCATCCTATTTCCACTGGCCCTACTCCCCTGATGCGGCCGATTCCTTCCGGCGTTATCTCAGACAACGAGGCCTGTACGCTCCGCCTATGTGGATAGTCCGCATCCTCAAGTTCATATCAACCGCTGACTTACTTTTCTATTCGAACTTTACGGGTAAGTTCGGTTTGGTGCAAGGAGATGTTGGGCTTAGGCGGTTGATTGCGTTGAAGGCAAATGGTTTATTGTTTCATTGGGCGAATTGGAAGCTAAAGCAAATGTATGCCGACCCTCTGGGCAGTATCCGAGTCGATGGCAAAGACGCAGCCGGCCTGGAGGTCGAGCCTTGCCGGAGAGCGATCAATTGAAGCTCACATGTCAACTTGTATCTGGCTGGCCCAAACTGGCCTGGGTTGCTGTGCTCGAACGCGGTGCCGATAGTGTTCATGTGCGCCACGGCTCGCACGTCGAACTGGGTGACGGGTGGTGCGTGGAAGCAGTATGGGCGGGAGACTTTGAGCACGCGGACTTCGACCGAGCCGAACTCCTGTTTGGCTCCGGAATTCGCTGCCGGAGCGGGCAGGTTGTGTTCGTCTCGACCAGCACGATGCTGGACAGGTTGTGGCATTGCCGTCGCGGGCAGCGCATCTACGTCGCCAATTCCCTGCCTGCACTGCTCGCATGCGCCGAGATATCGCTGTTGGATGATTACCATCACTACGCGGCCGACATCGCTACGCTCACGAAGGGTCTGAACGATTACAAGCGAATAATCCCTGCCAGTCCGTGTGACGTATCGGTGGCCTACTATCAGAACCTTGAGTACGATGGCGAGAGCCTCAGGGAAGTAGACAAGCCGGACACGACGCCAGCCTTTACGTGCTACGCCGACTATCACGGGTTTCTGGTGGATGTGGCCAGACGCCTCGGTGCGAACCTGAGTTCGCTCTCGCGCCGACACCGGATTGTTCCGTTCGCGAGCGTCTCAAGCGGTTACGACTCGGGCGCAGCCGCTGCGATCGCCAGGGAGGCCGGCTGCACCGAGACCGTCTCGATCGTGAACGCCTCAAGCCTGCTGCCGCGGAGTGACTCGGGGCTGGAGATCGCCACACACCTCGGCCTGGCATGCCGCGGCTATCACCACAGTCAGACGGCCTATCGGCATGAGGAGACCATCTGGAGCGCGGCAGGTATGCCCGCGGGCCTGAACCTAACGATGTTCGACTACCCCGATCCCCTGTGTCTGTTTTTCACGGGCTATCGCGGCGATACGGTCTGGGATAGTCACGTTTCCAATGACTCGGCGCCTCTGTCGGGGCCCACGATTGCCGGTTTGAGCCTGTGCGAGTTCCGCCTGACTGAGGGCCTGTTCCATTGCCCCGTCCCTTGCTGGGGCAGTCTCAAGGTCCGGCAGATCCAGACCGTCAGTCTTATGCCGGAAATGGCGCTGTGGCGACTCAACCACGAGTACGACCGCCCCATTCCCCGGCGGATACTTGAGGAAGCATCCGTACCACGAGAGCTGTTCGGCATGCGTAAGGAAGTCACCACAGTCGACTGCGGGTTCATCTGGCCGTTCTCTGTGGTCGGGATGAGAAAGTTCAGCCGATACGTGAGAGAGCGGGGGTACCTCGCTCCATCGCCGCCGGCAGTCTGGCTGTTGCGCAAAACCGCGCACCTGGCGATGCTGGCCTACTCAAACACCCCAAGGAAGCTTCGCTCGAAGTTCAGGGACCCCAGGACGCTGTTGTCGTTCAGGGGGCAGTCTCTGCTCTTTCAGTGGGCCAACCACGAACTCAGGAATGTTTATGAGGCGCCTCTTGCCTCAATCGTAAACGAACATCGGACGAAAGGAGCGCAAACTTGAGAACGCTGAAACGACCACACCGTCTTGCTGCAGCGCCCGCGTGGGTCTGGCCGACCCGGCTGGGGCACTATCGACAACAGGTGGCGATCTCTGTCCCGAATCCCGAAGGGCAAATCGACCGGGCGACGGGGTATAGGAGGCCGTCGCTATGACCATGAACGGTGATACCTCCCAGACGGCTGTCGAAGTGTGCCCGCTGGGGTTCGTAGCTGTTCTGTCTCCCAATGCCGACAGCACGGCTGAAGAGACGCTCCGACGAATCCTGCCGGATCTTGCTGCCGGTCCCTATCACTGGCGCTCCATTCCCGGGCTGGCCATGGCGGTGAGAGATGACAACATTTCGATCAGCCTGACATCCGGCAACGAGCGCGATGTTGTCCTTCTGGGCCACGTGGTCTCAGAGTGCGTCGGACCCGACGACGCTTTGCCCTGGGCTGTCTCGGCCGTTGCGGAGGGCCGCTACGGCGAATTGAAAAGACTTCAGGGGGTGTTTGCTCTCATTGTTGTGGATTGGGCGAAGCGAACCGTGACAGTCGTGAGCGACCTGCTTGGTATCCAGCCTTTCTACTTGGCCAGGCGCGAGGGCGTGACGATTTTGAGCGACCGCGCCGAGGCGGCGCCTCGTCTGGGAGGGGCCAGCATTGATGCTCTCGGTATGGCGGGATGGTTGTATTTCGGAATTCCACTGGCCAACCGGACGCTATTTGAATCTGTGGAGCGGATTGCGCCTGCCTCCGTGACGGTCTTCGACGCGCAATCCAGTCGGCAGGAGAAATTCTGGACACCGACAGTCGCTGAAGAACCCATAAGTGCCGATGATCTTGCAGATGGCGTGTATCACGATTTTGTCGACAGCCTTCGCCGTCTTTTGCGACCTTACAAGGCAGGAACAGTCCTTCTTAGCGGAGGGTTCGACAGTCGATTTTGTTTGCTGACGAGTCTGCGGGAAACTAATATCAGCGTGGATGCGGTCACCGTACCGTACACGCGGGCCGAGCGGCGCATTGCGAACGAACTGGTTGACCTGACGGGAATTGATTGCCGGCGTGTGAAAATCAAGGGCTCGATTTGGGATGAGTTCGAGTCGATGTGGTACAGACACCCGGACGGTTTCTCGCGTTGGAGGAACCTATCCTACCTGTGTATCACACGCCTGGGCAAGTCGGGACCTTTTATTGACGGTTCCCATAGTGACGTGGCGCTCCGCCGTAGCAGGGCAGGACCTACGCACGGGCGATTGGTCAGCGAACCCGAGGCGCGCAAGTATGTATGGAGTGTTAGCACACACCACAATGTCGAGAGCTATTTTCGCTCTGGACCGGTCGTTCGATTCGAACAACTTGCTCGTCAGGCCGCCGACGAACAGAGTGACGCCGTCGGTTGGAATTCGAAATTTTGCCGGCAATGGAACATACAGACTGATGAACGGCGTAACATAGCGTTCAATTACCTCCAGTACGCTGGCATCGCTCGGTCAATTCAGCCTTTCTACGACAGGGCCCTTATGGAAAGACGCCTGAGATACCCCAACGAGATGTTCACGAAGGATTCCTACCGCGCGATGCTGAAGCGACACTTCCCAGGCCAGGGGGAGTTACCCCATTCCGACGATCTGCCGAAAGGGAAAGAGACAAACTATGCCTTCAGCCGGACGCTGTGGAGACAGTTGCCGTCGATAATGCAGTTCATACACCGTCACAGAGACGTGCTGAACTGTCATTGGATATTGCCACGCATTGGGGAATACGCTCTTGGGCGGAGGCGGCATATGTACGTCGTGCTGGAATTGATGCGATTCGTGAAACTGGAGGAAGAATTGAACCGCTTCGGCATCGAAGTGGATTTGAGGAAAGTGCTTTTCTGACCAGCCGACAAACAGGATTTCACTGTTTTGTACACAGCAGGTGTTGTCCCTGGCGTGCCACAGACCTCGTGGCTTCCTGGCTCCAGCGTACTTCTGGCACCCGACTCTGTATCGGCTTCTGGAGGAAGAGGGCTACCAGTATTCGTCTTGTTTCGGTGTGAACCACGACGGTATTCCGTACTTTCCCGTGGTGGCAAACCGACTTGGGAGCATCTTGGAAATACCATATCACTGTCTGGGCGACCGCTTCCCACGCTTCGACATCCCGCTGGACTCAGACACGACTCGGCAGTTCTTCCGTAAGCTTATCGAGAAGAAGCATGCCGCCGGAGAACCGATGTTCCTCTACGGGCATCCAGACATTGAAGGACGAATGGGTACCGCGCCTCGGCTCCTACGGCTGATCCTCGAGACGGCACTGTCACACTCGGACGTGAAGCCTTGGCACCTGTCGGAGTATGCGGCGTGGTGGCGCAGACGCGGGCAATGCCGTGTGAACTGCTGGTACGACTCGGAAGCGGAGAGACTGGCGTGCGAGTTTACGTCCAGGCAGACTGGCGCGGACGAAGATCTGCAGATCCGTGTTGAGTTTTCAGGTGAAGAGACTTATCTGGTGAGACCGACGGACTGCCCACCTCCAGGCCAGCCGCGACAGATGCTGACGCTGTTTCAGCCAGCTCAGATGCCGGCGGCCGACGATGTGGGAGAGATAGTCTACCGGGGGCCAGATTCACCGCCGGCACCCCGACGCCGTACGATCCGCTGGTTCCTGCGGGCTTACAGTCAGGTGTATTTGCCGTGGTTGATGCCTCGGTTAACTTCCAACTTCGACAAAAAGTGAGGTCCCAACGATGAAAATCCTGCATATCTCCGCCTTGCCGGTATGGCCTCTGGGAGGTAAGGGAGGAATGCCGTCGCTGCGTGAGACGTTGCGTGGCCACGTTCGAGGCGGCCACGAAGTAGTGCTGGCGGTGCCAAGATATAACGTTTTCGGAGACCATGCCAAGGTCGTTCCTGTCCGAGATGATGAAGGATATGAGGTGAATTTGGTCCCTTGCGCTTGGGCACCTGCGTTAGCTATGTCTCGTCGGTTGGCACGGCGCCTCGGGGACGGCAAGGAGTTGCCCTATCCGTTGCGATGGGCGATCAATCTGGCCCTTTGTATGCTTCTTACAGCAAGCTTGACCCTGACGGCCCTTGGGTTGCGATACCGCGGAAAGCGGCAGTTTGACCTGGTCTACGCGCACAATCAATACGCTTCAGTAGCCGGATGGCTCATTGGACGACTCTTCGGAATCCCTAACGTCACACGGCTTTATGGGACTTTCTTGGCAGACCTAATTAAAAAGCCAATGGTATGGCTTCGGTATCCGGTTGCATCGGCGGGTTTTCTGTTTCCCCACTCGCTACTGATCTGTGCCAATGATGGTACGCGAGGTGACGAGGTCGCTGTCAAACTCGGAATCGATATGACGCGATTTCGCTTCTGGCAAAACGGTGTCGATCTGCCGGACCGACCTCCAAGCATCACTCGCGACGAGATGCTCGGACGTTTTCGCAGCAATGGATTGCGGCGCGAAAGCAAGTGGGTTCTCTCATGCTCGCGCCTAAGCTACTGGAAACGGATCGACCGAATGCTCCACGCGCTGAAGTATGCCCGTGCGGATGGGTGCGATTGCCAACTCCTATTGGCCGGGGAAGGGCCAGAGCGGGAGCGATTGTCGAATCTGGCGAAGGAGCTAAACATTGCGGAAGAAGTGATCTGGTTGGGTACGGTTCCACACGACCAAATCTGGGCGCTGATGCATGTCGCCGACGTGTTCATGATAACCAACGACGTGACCAATCGATGTAATCCGCTATACGAAGCAATATGTGCAGGGCTTCCCATCATCTCGGTCCGCGACCCGTCAACCGCCGACATACTGGAACACGGCGTCAGTGCGCTC
>CBDUZQ010000167.1:0-5957 GCA_965371755.1 uncultured bacterium | reverse complement strand
AGCGACCCCTGCTTCTGATTCAATCAAAGTATCCATCGATGACCCCGAGGCCTGCCCGCGCTATGCCGCCCGCATTATCAAAAACGTTAAGATCGCACCGTCACCCTGGTGGGTGCGCCAGCGGTTGCTCGCCTGCGGCGTGCGTCCTGTCTCCAATGTCGTCGACATCACCAACCTGGTCATGCTTGAGTGCGGGCATCCCCTGCACGCTTTTGATCTCGACCGTTTTGGTTCGGATGAAGTAGTCGTTCGACGCGCCCACGACCGAGAGAGGTTCTCGACCCTGGACGGACAGGAACACATCCTGGATGAACAAGTCCTGTTGATCACCAACGGCAAATCCGGAGTCGCAGCCGGCGGTGTGATGGGTGGTCTCAACTCGGAAGTCGAGGACGACACTGCCAACATCCTGCTGGAAGCGGCCTACTTCAATCCCGGCGTTATTCGCAAGAGCCGTCGCAAATTGGAAACAGTCACCGAATCATCATCACGTTTTGAAAAAGGGGCCGACCCCAACGGCATCGAGTACGCCCTCAACCGAGCGGCGCAACTCATGCACGAATTGTGTGGGGGAGAGGTGCATGCAGGCATCGTCGACTGCTACCCGAAGCGCATCGAACCGCGCACTATCGAACTTCGTCCGGCGCGCTGCAACGCCTTACTCGGCAGCAATTACTCAACCGAGCGTATGAAGCAGATATTGACAGACCTTGAACTGGAAGTGTCCGGAGACGATCCACTCGTGGTCACGGCGCCGACTTTCCGCCCCGATCTGGAACGCGAAATCGATTTGATCGAAGAGGTTGTTCGCATCGAAGGGTTCGACAGCATCGAAGACTCGGTCACTAACATCGGCCCGCTTTTCTCGCGCACCATGCCCGAGGATCAATTCGCCCGTGAAGCGCGGTGGGTTTTGACCGCTTGCGGATTCGATGAGATGCTGGACCACGGGCTTGGCTCGAGTCGAGTTGCTTCGTTGTTCAATCCTGATCTGCCGCAGGTGCGAATACTGAATCCGGTCTCTGAAGAACTGGATATCATGCGCAACTCGCTGGCGCCGTCGGCGCTCGCGGCCGTGTCGCACAACCTGGCCCACCGGGTGCTCGACCTGCGTTTGTTCGAACTGGGTAAGGTTTACTTCGCGGGTAGTGACGACACAGATTGGCGGGAACCGGAGCGCTTAGCTCTGGCTGTATCTGGCAACACACCTCAAGGCTGGCGTGAGACGGCGCGACCGTTTGACTTTCATGACCTCACCGGCGCTCTGCAGAGACTGGTTGAGCATTTTCGCTGGCCCGACTTCGATTTCGTTTCTGATAAGGTCTCATTCCTTGACGACAAGATATCATTCAGGATCGAATCTGATGGGCGGGCTGTTGGTTGGGCCGGTCTCATTGCGTCCGACAAGGCGCGCGCTCTTGGCGTCAAGCAACCGGTACTGGTAGCGGAGATTGATCTGGAGGGGTTGATTGACACTCGCAAGGATCGCATCAAGTTCGAGCCGTTGGCTGTCTATCCGGCAGCGCCGCGCGATTTGGCCATCCTGGTCGATGTGGCCACACCGGCCGGGGAGATCATTGAATGCGTTCGCCAGGCCGCCGGTAAGTTGGCCGAGTCGGTAGAGGTTTTCGATCTCTATACCGGCAAGCAGATTGAAGAGGGCAGGAAGTCCATAGCTCTGTCTATTAACTATCGGTCGCAATCCGGTAGTCTATCGACCGAGCAAGTAGAAGAAATACAACGACGTGTTGTGGCTAAATTAGAGCAACAGTTTAACGCTGAGATTAGGGATAAGTAACAGTGACTGATACTCTTGATCAGATCGCTCAAAAGGTTGACCAACTCCTGGAGATGGTCAAGAACCTGAAATCAGAAAACGCATCGCTCAAGGCTGAGATTCGACAACTCAAAACTGAGAAGTCCGGGTTGGACAAACAGCAGAAGAACCAGTCGCTGAAAGCGGCAGATCAGTCGGAGGCGGTGCGGACCAAATTGCAATCAGTTCTTAATCGGCTGGACGAACTGGAAAAACTGGCTGGTTAAGTTTTATCTTGACGGTGCCTGGCTGTTTGGGTAAATTGTTATCAATAGGTAGGATAGTAATTACGACCGGATTAGGTGAATATCGGGTTGATGATGTCTGATACGCGTGGCGAGAACAAAGTGGTGGTGAATATATTCGGGGAGGATTACCCTATCACCGGGGTAACTGATCCATCCTACATTTCCAGGGTTGCGGATTTCGTGGATGCCAGAATGAAGGAAGCGGCCGGCGACAACCGTATTCGTAGTCGTGACCGGATCGCAATTCTGGCCGCCATGTCGTTGGCCTCGGAATTAATGGAGGCCACCGAACGACTGGCCGGCGCCGAGCATCACTTCAACTCTCGAGCCGACAGTATTCTGACCCACCTGGAGCACGAGCTTTCCTGACCGCTCTGTTTCGCAGGTCTGCCCCGAACGTTTTGCCACGTCCGTCGCGTAGTTGCTAATCCCCACTGTTTATAAATAGATAATGCGTCCGACTGGTCTGGTCGGGCGGGAGGATCTGATGTACGATGTTGTAATCTTCGTTGCCATCGCGGTGATTGTCGCGGCGGTTTCATACTTTGTGACCCGCTCCATGGCTCGACGCACAGTTGAGCGTCAGTTGAGCCATTCCAAGTCTGAAGCCGAACGAATAGTCGCTGAATCGGAAAACGAAGCTAAGATAAAGCGTCGCGAGGCCGCCCTCGAAGCCAAAGAAGAATGGCTCAAACGCAAGGGGGAGTTTGAACAGGAGGCTGAAACCAGACGCCGGGAGCTGGAGGCAGCCGAGAAAGAACTCCATGAGGGCCAGGCCGGGCTTTCCAAAAAAGTATCTGTCCTGGATCAGCGCGATCAGGATTTGGCCAGTCGCGAGAAGAGCACCCATACCCGCGAGAAGGGTATCGCTCTGCGTGAGGCTGAGCTGGAGAATATCATAAGCATTCAGAATGAGAAACTTCAGACGATCGCTCAGATGACACCGGAAGAGGCCAAGAAGCTGCTCATGGACAATATGTTCAATGCTGCCAAGGTCGCCGCCGCCGCTCATATCAAAGAGATCAAGGATCAAGCCGAACGTGAGGCCGACAAAGAAGCCAAGGAGATCATTCTGTCGGCTATCTACCGTTGTGCCGCCGACCACACGGTTGAATCAACCGTATCGGTGGTCAGCTTGCCAAACGACGAGATGAAAGGACGGATCATCGGACGCGAGGGTCGTAACATTCGGTCTTTCGAGACTGCTACCGGCATTGATGTGATCGTCGATGATACTCCCGAGGCTGTTATCCTGTCGGGGCACGATCCGGTGCGCCGTGAGATTGGTCGCATGTCGCTGGAAAAACTTATCAGTGATGGTCGCATCCACCCTACTCGCATCGAAGAAGTGGTGGAGAAATCTGAGAAGGAGATGGAAGTGATTATCCGCGAAGCCGGCGAGCAGGCCTGCTTCGAATTGGGTGTGCACGGACTTAACCCGGACTGTATGCAGCAGTTGGGCAAGCTCAAGTTCCGAACTTCTTATGGACAGAACGTCCTGGTCCACGTCAAAGAAGTGGCCATGCTTTGTGGATTGATGGCGGCGGAACTGGAGTTGGATGCCGTTCTTGCCAAACGTTGCGGCCTGCTACATGATATTGGCAAAGCGATTGACCGCGAAACCGAGGGTACGCACACCCAGATCGGCGCCGACTATCTACGCCGGTATAACGAGAATGATATCGTCGTCAATGCCGTTGAGGCGCACCATGGTGACGTGGCCCCCCTGAGCCCTTACCCGATTCTGGTGCAGGCTGCCGACGCTATCTCCGGGGCGCGGCCGGGCGCCCGTCGCGAGCCTCTCGAGGCTTACATCAAGCGACTTCGGCAACTGGAGGAACTGGCCGATAGTTTCATGGGTGTGTCCAAGGCATACGCCATTCAGGCCGGGCGTGAAGTGCGGGTGATTGTGGAGCATGAGACGCTGGATGACCTGGCCAGCAGCATCCTGGCCGGTGATATCGCATCCAAGATCGAAAGTGAAATGCAGTATCCGGGCCAGATCAAGGTTACCGTGATTAGAGAAAGACGGTCCACTGAATACGCGAAATAGCCGATTATTTGCAGCCGCAGAGTTGCCAACGGGGTGGAGTTTTATTAAACTCCACCCTTAGTTGTTGCCGCCGCTCAGCAAATGGTGGAAGCGAGCGGTTCGGGAAGGGATTCATTCCACCTTAGAAAGCTTGCTGAATGTCTCTTTTTACTATCCTCTATGTAGCCGACGTCTGTGGGAAAGCCGGACGACAGGCTTGCGCGCATATGATCAAACCACTCAGAGAGAAATACAAGGTCGATTACGTGGTGGCCAATGTCGAAAATGCAGCCGGTGGTTTTGGTATTACTCCTGAGATGTCGATCAAAGCTTTTACCTACGGTATTGATCTCCAAACCTCGGGCAATCATATCTGGGACCGGGTCGCCATCCTCGAATACTTTGAGCTGAAGCCGAAACTCCTGCGCCCGGCCAACTATCCGTATGGCTGCCCCGGTGGCGGCTCCCATATCGATACCGTCAACGACGTAAAAGTGGGTGTCATCAACCTGCAAGGGCGTACTTACATGAAGGAAATCGACTGCCCCTTCCAGGTCGGTCGCCGCGAAGTCGACTTTGTGGCCAAGCAGACCAATGTGATTATTGTCGATTTTCATGCCGAAGCCACTTCCGAGAAACAAGCCATGGGGGTCTATCTTAACGGCAAGGTCTCCGCTGTGATCGGGTCACACACCCACGTCCAGACGGTCGACGACCACATAACTCTGCGCGGCACTGCCTACATTACCGACGCCGGTATGACCGGTCCACACGATTCGGTTATCGGTATGGAGAAGGGTCCGGCTTTGGGTCGCTTTCTGACCGGGATGCCGAAACGATTCACTACGGCTTCCGACGATGTGAAGCTGTCGGGCGTGCTGGTCCGCATCGACCCTGAAACCGGTCGTGCTGAAGAGTTTGAACGGTTTCGAGTCGACTTCGATTTAGAGAAATTCACACCGGACCAACTGCTCCAGGAGCCTTAAAGTAGTAGTTTATTTATGACGGCGCAACTTATTGATGGTAAGGAAGTTGCCAAGACGGTACGCAAGGCGCTGAAGCAGCGAATTGCCGCTCTGGCCGAGCGCGGCATCCAACCTGGACTGGCTGCCGTGTTGGTTGGTGATGATCCGGCTTCGGCAACCTATGTCAACTCCAAGGCGAAAGCCTGCGAGAAACTCCGTCTCTATTCACAGGTGATCACAAGACCGAGTGAAACGAGCCAGCAGGAACTGTTGGAGATCGTGGCCGAGTTGAACGACAACCCCAAGATCCACGGCATCCTGGTACAATCACCGTTGCCCAAGCAGATAGACGAACTTGCCATCACTCTGGCCATCAACCCGGACAAGGATGTCGATGGATTTCATCCGCACAACGTCGGCCTGATGTTGGTCGGTCGCCCCCGACTGCTACCCTGCACTCCGTTTGGGATCATAAAGTTGATGGAGCATTATGAGATCGATCCGGCCGGAAAAGAAGTGGTGGTGGTGGGACGCTCCAATATCGTGGGGAAACCGGTGGCCGCCATGCTCCTGCAGAAAGGACCAATGGCCAATGCTACTGTGACCGTAGCGCATTCGCGTTCGGTCGACCTGCCCGATATCACTCGGCGGGCAGACATTCTTATTGCGGCTGTCGGCCATCCGGGGACTATCACGCCCGATATGATAAAGCCGGGGGCGGTGGTGATCGACGTTGGTGTCAACAGGGTGGAGGCTCCCGAGACAGACAAGGGCTATCGTCTGGTGGGTGATGTTGACTTCGCCGGCTGTGCCGAAAAAGCGTCCTGGATTACACCGGTACCGGGTGGTGTGGGACGTATGACCATCGCCATGCTGATGGTCAACACCGTTACGGC
>CBDUZQ010000166.1:0-6004 GCA_965371755.1 uncultured bacterium | reverse complement strand
CAAGCTGCGGCGCAGCAGCCCAAGGATACTGCGGAGATTCTCAAATGGTATTACGAGCATTATCCTTTCGTGACCATGAAGGATACGATCTATACTTTCGAGACCGAGTTTATTTTGCCGGAAGGGTTCTATCGTCCGGACTCATCTGAGTTGACCCCATTCCAGAATTGGGTGTCGCGTTTTCCATTGTGGCATCGGTGGAAACCGGTCGGGCACTGGAAGGGCAGAAAGATGTATGAACGTGACGAGATTTCCCGAGCCGTACATCTGCCGTGGAAGGGTAGGCGCTTTACGGATCATACTATACCGTTACGCATTCTTGCCGAGTGGCTTTATTATCGTCACCGCGAATCCGAATTCAGGATTGTTCCGAAAGCAGGCGACACCCTGCGCTACGAGGATTTCCTTAGTGGCGATCTGCGCTTCAACAATCGCATGGAACCGTTCTTCGAACCAACCGAGAAACGTCAGCCGACCCCTCGTGAGTACTATCGCTTCATGACTTTCTGTATAGGCCAGACGAGCTATAAGAGCCTGGCTGCGAATTGCGATTCTATAACACCGACGGACCTGGCGCCGGGTGACCTGTTCATAGCTCACGATGAAACCGGTCGTCGCGGTCGTGTGTATGTGGTGCTGCTGAAGCTTCTTAACAAGAAAGGCGACCGGCGCTATGTGGTTGCCTGCGGCTGTGAAGAGGCGTGTGATTTCCATATCCCGCTACTCACCGAGGATCGCAATCGACCCTGGGTGACCGTGAGGGATATCGAGCAACTTGGAGAGGATTACCCGCACCGGGGTTTCTTTCGGATGCGTATTCGGTGAGACAACTCTTGATGGCAAACGGCATAACCGTAGGGACCGGAATCCAGCATGGACGCTTTACACAACCACATCCTCGGAGCCGCCCGGCGCTGGTTCCGTAAGCAGGTAGCCTGGAGACGGCATCTCCATCAGCATCCCGAACTTTCCTTTGGCGAGTTCAAAACCACATCGTATTTGAGAAAGACAGTGCGTTCTCTAGGGCTTGAGTTGATGCCACTTACGATGGAGACCGGTCTGCTGGCCCAACTCAAAGGCGATCAGCCGGGACCGACGGTGGCGATGCGTACTGATATCGATGCCCTGCCGATTGTGGAGAGTACCGGTTTGCGGTATCGCCCGAAAGTCGAAGGCTGCATGCATGCCTGCGGTCATGACATGCACATGGCGGTGGTCCTTGGCGCGGCGGCAGTCCTCTCCGAGATACGGGAGAAGATCCCGGGAACGGTTCGGTTTATATTTCAGCCGGCTGAGGAAAGTCCGCCGGGTGGCGCCCTGCCGTTAATCGAGAACGGCGCTATGGATGGGGTTTCGATGATTTTTGGTTTGCACGTCGATCCGTCGGTGCCCACCGGCAAGATTGGACTGCGCGATGGTGTCACTATGGCCTCGGTGATCGATTTCGATATTGTCATACAGGGCCGGGGCGGGCACGCCGCGCGACCGCACGATGCAGTCGATGCAATAGTGACGGCCGGTGAACTCATCCAGGCTTTGCAGACGATCGTGGCGCGAGAGATTGATCCAATCTCGCCGGTGGCGATTACTATCGGTCGGATTGAGGGTGGGGGAGCGCGCAATGTGATTGCTGAATCCGTCAAACTCAAGGGCACGGCGCGAGCGCTTTCGGACAAGGCGGTGCGCGAGTTGCCCAGGCGCATCAAGCGCACGGCTATGGCGATCTGTCAGGCGCGCGGGGCAAAGGCGGAAGTGACATTTTTCCCGGGCTACCCGGTTCTGGACAATCACCCGAGGGCCAACGAGATTTTCAGGAAGAACTTCTCAGCGCTGTTTGGACGGGGGAAAATCGTCCAGACGCCGCTGGTGCTCGGAGGTGAAGATTTCGCCCGCTATCTTCAACTGGCGCCGGGCGCCATGTTCCGTCTGGGATGTCGTAACCCCAAGATCGGAGCCGTCCATCCCTGGCATTCGTCGAAGTTCAAAGTCGATGAGAAAGCATTGGTTTACGGCACCGCCCTGCTGTGTGCGGCCGTGCTGGACAGCCTGACGGGTGATTCGTTATGACTGAACGGAAGCGCTACGCCGGTATCCGATGGTGCCTGATCCTTCTGGTCCTTAGCGCTACGGCATCGGCGGACATCCTGAAGGATCAAATAGTCACTTACTCTGACTTCAACCATGTCAACTCCATCAATAGCTCCTTCAAACACGTCTACTTTGCGACCACCGAAGGGATCACGCGTTTCAATAAAATGACGCTAGAGTGGGAAGATCCTCTCACCGGCGGAGAAGGTCTCGGCAGTGAACAAGTCCTGCAGGTGTTCGTCGACGAATTCGATACGCGGCTCTACGCCGAGACGCCGATGGGACTGTTTGAATTTGATTCTCTCTTTGATCGTTGGTATTCCCTGACGGAGTTGCCGATGATCGACAACAGTTCCGTGCACGTCAAGCTTCCGGAGACGATGTTCATGCCGCATGGTTTTCATTATCCGGGTGACGGTCGGTTGATAGACCCCGACGGTCGATACTTTTCAATCACCGATATGCTTGACGACGGTGACGGCAACCTGTGGTTAGGCACCTGGGGTTATGGAGCCGCCAATGCCGCGACCACTTCCTACATGATTGAACTGATGCCGTTCGGATTGATCCAGAAGAATGTCAGAACCATCTACGAATACGACGACCGGCTCTGGATGGCGGGGGCGGCCATTGACGCGTCGCGAACCGGTGTCACCATTTTTGATCGTGACAAGAATGACTTTAGCTACATTGAACCCGGTTTGTTCAACGACTTCCCAGTGGTTGACGTCAACTGTCTGGCCGTCAATGAGCGAACCCTTTATCTCGGAACGACCGAGGGTTTGCTCTACCTGGATCGAACCAGGGAGCGGGTGACGCGTCGCTTGACGACTTTCGACGGCTTGCCGCACAACAATATCTACTCTCTGGAACTGGTGGGCGACTCTCTCTTTGTCGGTACTGAAGAAGGTCTCGCCCTGGCGCCGGTCTCGGGTGATTCTGCCTCCTACGTTCTGCCCGGTCGGTTTAACCTGCTGGCCGTCTACGACCTGAAGCATGTCGATTCACTCTTGTGGGTAGCGACTTCGGAGGGCGCTTTTCGACTGCATCTGGAGAGCGGACGATGGCAACAATTTGTTGATCCCGATCGCGTGCTGACGGGAGACGTCTACAGTATCGCTTCGTGGCGGCAGCAGATAGTATTTTCCGCACCCGACGGCGTAGTGTGGGCTGACGGTCTCAGCGGCGAGGTGCAATTGCTGCATCAGACGGAACGACGGCACTCAGCGGTGGTGGCGCTGGCTATCAATGAGACAATCGTTGCAGCCGCCTCCTCCGATGGTCTGACGTTGATTTACTATACCGATGATGGCCTCAAGAGGCGTCAGTTTACCACCCTGGATGGTCTGCCCTCGGACTACTTGTACGAACTGTTGCTTGATGGTGACTATGTCTGGATCGGCAGCGATGAGGGCCTGACACGATTTTGGTGGAATAACCCCTCGAGAGTTGACTAACAGAACGCCTCGCGCTTCTGCAATAGTTGTTGTTTGAAGCCCGCCGATTCATTAGAATACTCACACCTGACCGGACGGGTTCCGGCCGACAGGATCAAAGGGACTGTTGTGGCTTCGTTGTTTGATAATCTGTCACTCAAGATTGTAGCTCTCCTTCTGGGTTTGCTGCTTTGGTTTCACGTAGCAACAGAGAAAACATACGTCTACGAAGTGCTGTTGCCGGTTACCAGTATCAATCTCGAGACGGACCTATCACTGGTCCGTTATCCGGTTGATTCATTGCAGGTGGTCGTGTCGGCCAGCGGCAAACAACTGATGCGATCCCGGTGGCGGGAGAGAGGTCTGCGCATCAACGCCATGCAGTTCGCTCCGGGGCGACACCAACTGACACTCTCACCGGCTAACACCTCGTTGGTTGCAGGAAACAACCTGATCTCGCTGGATGAAATAGTCACGCCTGTTGGGTTGGAATTGTACGTTGATCGCACCTCGGAGGTGATTCTGCCTGTTGAGGCCGACCTGGTGGCAGTTGCCGATGATGGTTTCGCGGTTGCCTCGATTTCCCGGCCGGAGCCGGCCCAGGTGAAAGTATCCGGACCGCGCTCACTGCTGGGCGGCTTCAGTACTATCTTTACCGAACATAAGAGGATGACCGGACTGCGCAACAGCCTTAAAATCACATTGCCGCTGACCGCGCCGGTCGGTCATGGGATAACGCTCGACCCGGATTCAGTTACGCTCAAGGTTCAGGTGGTGCCGGTGCGGACCAGAGTTTTCAATAATGTTCCGGTCGTGTTGTATAACGCCCCGGTGGATCTCCGGATGGCCATTCGACCGCGACTGGTTACGGTCGTTCTGACCGGTCCGCCCGAGGAAATCGATAAACTCGACGCTTCCGCGCTCGTGGTTTCGGCAGACTACACCAAGCTGGATAGTTCCGGACGGGCGGCCTTGAAGGTGGACTGTCCCACAACGTTCAGGGTGAAATCTGTTTCGGTCGACTCCGTAGCAATAGACCGTCTGTAGCCATGCTCACTCTCGGCATAGAAACATCCTGTGACGAAAGCTCGGTGGCTCTGGTCTTGGACGGTCGGCAGATCCTTGCCAACGTGATTCATTCCCAAACCGATCACAGCAAATTCGGCGGTGTCGTGCCGGAGGTGGCCGGCCGGGTCCACCTGCGCAAAATCGTGCCGGTGTACCGTCAGGCTCTCTCTGAGGCCGGGGTGTCGCTGGATGATGTCGATCTCATCGCTGCTACCATGGGGCCGGGGCTGATCGGTCCCCTGCTGGTCGGGTTGACCTTCGCCAAGGGGTTGGCTTTTGCCGCCGGTAAGCACTTCATAGGAGTACATCATATTGAGGGGCACGTCGCCGCCAACCTACTGGAACATCCCGACCTTCAGGCCAACCACCTGACTCTGATAGTGTCCGGCGGCCACACTATGCTCGTTGAAGTCCGGCGCTTCGGTTCTTATGATATCCTCGGCGCCACCAGGGACGATGCTCTCGGTGAGGCGTTTGACAAAGTCGGCAAACTCATGGGTCTCGGCTATCCCGGCGGGGCTCGGCTTGACCAGTTGGCTCAGCAAGGTGATCCGAAGTACCATCGGTTTCCGCGCGCCCTTCTCAAGGAGGGCTACCAGTTCTCCTACTCCGGACTCAAGACGGCGGTAGCGCTGTTTTTGGCTAAGCTCTCAGAGGCGGAGTTCGAGCGCCACAAGGCTGATATCGCCGCTTCTTTTCAAGAGGCCGCCGTGTCGGTAGTCGTCGAAAAAACAGTGCGCGCGGCTCTCGAACGCGATCTGCACGATGTGAGCATATCGGGTGGGGTGGCAGCCAACAGTCGTCTGCGGGTAATGCTGGCCGAACAGCTGAGTGCTATCAAGCGCCGGTTGTTCTATCCCTCGTTGGAACTATGCACCGACAACGCCGCCATGATCGCCGCCGCGGGATTCTATCGATATCAAGAGGAAGGCCCGGGCGAACTGGCAATCAACGCCGTGCCGTATCTGAAACTCGGAGACTGATCACTCACTGGTTTTCGATAAGCTTGTGGCGGTCGTATCATCAGATTCGGCCGCAACTCCCACTCAACCTGAAGATTAAGCGACCATAGAAGTTTCGACAGGATATGACAACCCTCGCCCGACAGCAGATACAAACGCCGCCCGCGATACCCACCCCGCTTGAGGCGGGGATGGGCCACCCGAGATGGATTCCCGCGTGCGCGGGAATGACAGAGTGGCCCTTCGACTCCGCTCAGGGTGACGGATGTGGGCGCTCAGGGTGAGGTTGGCGGCGTGAGAAAGCGATTTGTCGCCGCGTAGCGCATGAGATCCATTTATGGCATGAGACCCATTTATGGGCGGCTTGACTGTGCACAATTGCTTTGACAACACCGGGGTATGTGGTATATTTCGCCGTGCAGAAATTACGGAACATCATCGACCTTCGCT
>CBDUZQ010000165.1:0-6099 GCA_965371755.1 uncultured bacterium | reverse complement strand
TGTGCGCCATTAGCTCAGTTGGTAGAGCAGCTGACTCTTAATCAGCGGGTCCAAGGTTCGAGTCCTTGATGGCGTATTTTTTCATTGAGCCACAACAACTTACAAGCCTAATCACACAATTTCAAACTAACGAAAAAGCCCAAAAGAGCCCCCGACTCCACTGTTTCCGCATGCGTCCTTCAACGCCAAGTGCCTATCTGTCAACGTGCGTGAGTGATGGCATGGGCCTCTGATCGAGAGTCAGGCGGGGCTCACCAACCCAGTGGCATACGGCCCCAACATGACGCCACGCCCGAACAAGGTATTGACAAATCCTGGTTCTGCCTTATACTACTATCTACTACGAAGATGTACATGCTCCGTCAACGGTTGACCTGAACAGACCCGTGGTTAGAATACATATCAAGTACTCCTTAGGTTACGGAGAATCATAACGTGCGAAGATTGCTATTGTCGGTGGGAGGGACATTATTAGCTTTCGCGATTCTTTTCAACTTGCTTATCGGTCAAGCCGCGGCACAGGATCAAACTGTCGGCCTGTTTATTCACGATTCATCAGCATATGACGGTTACACTTTGTTCGCTCCCAATCGTGCAGAGGTCACCTATCTGATCGATATGCACGGACGGCGGGTGCACTCCTGGACCACTGAGTTCTCTCCTGGCAGCTCAGTTTACCTTCTGGAGAATGGGCACCTGCTCATGCCGCAGCGTCAACCAATACCCGGCGGCGGCGGAGAGATTAGAGAGCTAGACTGGGACGGGACGGTGCTCTGGGAATACACCTATAACGACTCAACGGTCCTTCAGCACCACGATATTGAGCCGATGCCCAATGGTAATGTTCTTATACTGGCGCGGGAGTTTCTATCCAAAGAAGAGGCTATCGAAAACGGCAGAGATACCCTCCTGTTTGACCCCGATGTCGTGGAGCTGTGGCCGGAGCATGTGGTCGAAGTTGAGCCGATTTATCCCTCAGGGGGGACAATAGTATGGGAATGGCACTTGTGGGATCACTTGATCCAGGACTTCGATTCAACCAAAGCCAATTACGGTGTCGTGGCGGAACACCCGGAGCTGATGGATATCAATTTTGCCCTGAACGGAGACGAGGATTGGATTCACGCCAATTCCATCGAGTATAACACCGTTTTGGACCAGATCATCATCAGTGGTCGTAGGCCAAGCGAGATCTGGGTGATAGACCACAGCACTACTACCGAGGAAGCGGCTTCACACAGCGGCGGCAACAGTGGTATGGGTGGCGATTTGCTCTATCGTTGGGGAAACCCGATCAGCTACCGCGCCGGAACGGAACTTGATCAGAAGTTGTTCTATCAGCACGATGCGCAGTGGATAGCACCGGGCCTCCCTGGTGCCGGCAACTTTCTGGCATTCAGCAACGGTGGGCAAGGTCGGATGTATTCCACTGTTGACGAAATCGAGTCTCCTGTCGACGGCAACGGACACTACCCCCAGCCCTCGCCCGGCACGGCCCATGGCCCGACTGCGGCTTCTTGGTTCTATATAGCCGATCCGCCCGATGACTTCTATGCCACGTTCATTTCCGGTGCTCATCGCCTTCCAAACGGTAACACTCTCATTTGTTCCGGTCCGCAAGGTCGGTTTTTTGAGGTTACTTCGGACAGAGAGATCGTGTGGGAGTATATCAACCCCGTCGTTTCAACCGGACCAGTGACACAAGGCGAAGCCGCCGACGGCAATAATGTCTTCAGGTGTACGCGGATTCCTGCCGACTACCCGGGCCTACAGGGTCGTGACCTGACGCCCGGGGGACCCTTGGAATTGAACCCTGTCAGCATCTCAGGTACGTCGCCCGAACCGGTCGATCCCCGGTCTGATGATTCAGTTATCTTCACCGCCTTGATTGCGGCCGACTCCGGGCTGATGGTTGCCGAGCTACACGTTGATACTGGGAATGGTTACCTTCCACAGATGATGTTGGATGACGGCCTTCACCATGATGGCCTTGCTGGGGATAGTCTGTTCGGGGTAGTTCTGCCGCCGGTCTCAAGTTCGACTGTTGTTTCTTACTATGTGTATACGGAAGACAGCCTCGGCGCTTCTGTCACTGACCCGGCCAACCCGCCCGCGACTACTTACGCTTTCACGGTCGCACCAGGTTTTGTCTGCGGTGACATCAACAGTGATGGAGTCGGGCCGGATATCAGCGACTTGGTCTATTTGGTGGACTGGATGTTCACCGGTGGCCCTCAGCCGGCGGTCCTGGAAGCGGCGGATGTCGATGGTTCGGGTGGCCAAGTCGATATTTCCGACTTGGTTTACCTTGTTGATTATATGTTCACTGGTGGCCCGATGCCGGACTGCCCACGACGATACTCCACACTCCTACATCGCTGGTTGCGTGAGAGTGATGAGAACTAGTAAAGCACTGCACTCTATCGCAGGTGTTACAGAGGAATACCGAGCCACGCCTGCACGATATAAACTAACGAAGAGAGGACATATCATGTCAAAAGTGAAACCCATCCTGCTGGCCCTACTATTGTTTCCGGCCCTGGCCGGCACCGTTTTCCCCTCTGATCCTTTATTTGACCCTGCAGTCAATTTCGGGGTCGGAGATGGTCCCCGGGCAGTGTTCTCAGCTGATTTTGACGGTGACAACGATAACGACCTGGCGGTTGCCAATCGCGTTTCCGGTGACGTTTCTGTCATGCTGAACAACGGCGTCGGATACTTTACCACAGCAATCAACTATGCAACCGGACCATATCCCTCTGGAGTCTTCTCCGTCGATCTCGACGGAGACAATGACAACGACCTGGCGGTGACGAACGCAAACTCCAACAACGTCTCCATTCTGTTGAACAACGGTGACGGGACATTTGCGGCGGCGGTCAATTATGCAGCCGGAGGAAAACCTCGTGCCCTTTTCTCCGCCGATCTTGACGGGGATAACGACAACGATATCGCGGTAGCGAATCGGCAATCCGACAATGTTTCTATCCTGCTGAACAATGGCGACGGGACCTTTGCTCCTCGGGTCAACTATGCCGCCGGGAATGCCGCATGGTCAGTTTTCGCAGCCGACCTTGACGGGGATAACGACAACGACCTGGCGGTGGCAAACCGGCTTGCCAACAACGTCGCCGTCCTGCTGAACAATGGTGACGGGACATTCGCCACTGCGAGCAACTACGGGGTCGGGAATGCGCCCTGGTCAGTGTTCTCAGTCGACCTTGACGGGGACGGCGACAACGATCTGGTAGTGGCGAATCTGGATTCTGACGATGTCTCCGTCCTGTTGAACAACGGTAACGGGACATTTGCCGCCGCGGCCCCTTATGGAGCAGGGGACGAGCCTGCATCAGTATCGTCGGCCGACCTTGATGGAGATAACGACAACGACCTGGCAGTCGCGAATGCAAACTCCAACAACGTCTCCATCCTGTTAAACAATGGTGACGGGACATTTGCAGCGGCCATCGAATATGGGGCCGGTGATGGTCCCCGGGCGATCTTCTCGGCCGACCTTGATGGAGACAATGACAACGACCTGGCGGTAGCAAATTCGGGCTCTGACGATGTTTCGATCCTGTCCAATCTGACCAGGTGGGGGACGATACCGGCTACCCTGACTGATCCTGACACAGTCTATACTTTTTATGCAAACGCTCTTTCTCCTTTCGAGCTGACAGCATGTTTGGGGAATTTCGATACCGGCTATACGGCCGCTGATGTCAATACGGCAGTGCTTTCGATCAACTCCACGACCTTTCCATTGTCAACGGAAGTGCTGCCATCACACCCGGCATTCGAAGGCGATGCCCTTGAATTAGTCTTCTATGCCGAACCGTTTATCGCAAGCTATGGACTCCTGTGGGACGCCAGCGTTCAACCATACAGCGTTGCCGGTCAGTACACAGACGGTGCTCCATTTGAGGCCGTCGGTAAGTTCGTCTTTGTTGGCCACATTTCGGGTGATCTAAACTCGGACGGACATATAGACATCTCGGATTTGATTTTTCTTGTCGAGTATATGTTCCAGGAAGGTTCGGAGCCACCGGTTATGGGGGCAGCCAATGTGGACGGTGTAGGCGGCGCCCAACCTGATATCTCCGATCTGGTTTACTTTGTGGACTTTATGTTCACCGGAGGACCGGAGCCGGTGCCGGGTCCGTAACTACATGTTCACCGGCGGTCGCGTGTCATTGGTGGGGTGCCCTTAGATGGTCACGGCACTCGGATACCGTCTGCTCAGATGTATGGGGGGCTTTTGCTAACTAAAGCCTTAACCGCCCTCAGTGGTCTTCTACGGGCCTCACAGGGGTATTCTGGTGGCAATCGCAGATATTTGTTGACATTGTTATAACAATGCTTATATTGCCGATAGCCATATTGAAGGTATCGACCGTGACAAAGACGACCCAACTGCTATTCAGGATAGCACCTAAGGACCGTAGGCTTATTGAGCGTGCGGCCAAGCTCGACAGGCGTCCAACGTCTGACTTCATACGCCTGGCGGCCGTAGATAGGGCCATCGAAGTGATCGAACAACACAAGAAACAAAAGGAGGTCAAGTAGCGTTTTCGATGCCGAACAACGGTGTCAAAAAGGGCACCTGATTCGGTGAAAAGTTAACGTGATTGGCTTTCGTCAGTTGTTGTCGCATGCGCCATTAGCTCAGTTGGTAGAGCAACTGACTCTTAATCAGCGGGTCCCGAGAACCAGGCAATGCCTGTTCGAGTCCTTGATGGCGTATTTTTTTGTCTGTACCGAGTGGTGGTCGGGCAATTCTGCGGGAGGCCGGATGCATCGGTTTACCCCTTTCGCATGAATGTCAGGAAACGTGATCGGAGAGCATCGGACATTAGCGATTTTTTGACCGGTGGCAATTTTAGAAATCCGCCGACCATCGCCCGCATGAACCCGTGGGCGTTGCTCTGCGGATTGTCAAACATCAGGTTTTGAAGGTTCCCGCGCTCAAGACTTTGCAGGATGACCCGCTCAAAAGTATCCTCCGGATGAAATACTCGCTGCTTGCGCGGCACAAGTTTGAGCGAATCGGTGCTGCAGTCGAGCACACAGACGCCGCAACCCAAACAGATTTCCTCGTTCACCTGGGGAATATCGCCGTTTGTGCTTTTGTTGCTTTCGATAGCATTCACCGGACAGGCCTCTTCGCAGGTACCGCAGGCGGCGCATTCATCGTTGTCGATTTTAGCGATATAATTCGAAGTCACCACTGTGTTGGGATACCCAAAACGGCTCACGCCGAGCAAGATATTACAGCAACAACCGCAACAATGACAGATGTATGAAATGTCATGTCGAACATTGTCGGCGCACAGCACCAGGCGCATTTCTTTGGAGCGGGCGTTGTTCTCCAGCATCTCGGTCCGGGATACTTCTTTAGCAAAGCCGCGGCGGATCATCCACTCAGTAGCGGGGCCGAATGTCGAACAGGTTTCGAGCGGCACGTCGCACGGCTTCTGGTCCATGTGCAGTTTTTCGTGTCGGCAGGAGCAAGTGCCAATAGCGAACTCGTCGGCGCTTTCCACAATCGCGGTCGCTTTCTCGTAATCCAGCACCTCGACATGGTCGGCATCGACAACCGTGCCCTCGTGCGGCAGTGCTCTTAGCGGGGATATTTTCTTACCAGATCCGCAATTGGCCTTGTAGAAACCGTCGGGGTCATTGAGGTAATCATGAAACAACCGTGCCCACTCTTTGGTGTTCAGCTTGCCCCGGGTGCGCATCATAGTGAACTCAAAAATGCCGACAACCAGAGGCGAAATCATGTACTGGTATTTCCCCCGAAGGCTAACATCCATCACCAGCCCCTTGGAGCAGAGACTCTCAAGCAGTTTTTTCAGTCTGGTCTTGTCGTAGCCAGTGACTTGGGCAATCTTGTCGTATGATGCCATTCCGTACGGCATCCGGACGACCAGATCGGCTTCGTCGGTAGTGTACAGTTCTTTTACGATAGCGTGAAAAGTATCGTTCCAGGGGGCGCGGGTCATCAGGCTATCGATTTTTTTACCCAACTGCCGGTAGGTATCTTTGCCAACCATATGTCCCATGCTACGGCTCCTTGATTCCAAGGTCGTTATTGAT
>CBDUZQ010000164.1:0-6125 GCA_965371755.1 uncultured bacterium | reverse complement strand
TTCGGGATCATGGTGCTGGTGGGGATCGGGCTGGGTCTGTCGGCGCTGATCGGCCACAATCTGGGCGGTAAGAAATATGAGCGGGCCAAGAAAACCGCCGACCAGGCAGTGATTTTGGGCGTCGGGCTGATGCTGCTGTTTGGGATAGTCACATTCTTGTTCGCGCGGCCGATCATGGAGCTGTTTTTCCAGAACGAAGTGACTATAGGTTACGGTGTGACCTTGCTGCGGATTTTTGCGCTCGGCTTCCCGTTCATCGGCGCTTTTCTGATGATCGAAGAAATCCATCTCGGCGTCGGCCTCAATACTCCCGCCATGGTGATGAATATTGTCCACTCCTGGGCTTTTGAGGTCGGCCCGATTCTGCTCATGACCAGTTTGTTGGGATTCGGTCAGGACGCTATCTGGTGGACGATAACCATCGCCGGTGTTTTCAGCACCATCATCTTCTACATTTACTATCAGCGCGGTCGCTGGCTGACCGTGAAGGTGTAAGACCTATGATCGAATCATCAGGTAGCTCGGAAAACAATTGGCAGGGTAAGGACCTATCTGTACGAGTACTTTTCTCGGCCGCCGGGGTGGCGCAGCAGGTTTGGATCGAGAATGATCTCGGTGCGCTGGTGGTCGATGTCGGTGACGGCACCCTGCGCGACATCCTTTCCAAGGGACTAAACCCGCGCAACATCAGAGCGATCCTGATCACGCACGGTCATTTTGATCATGTCGGCGGCTTCTATACGCTGCTTTGTTTCATGCGTATGATCGGTTGCACTGACCCGTTGACAGTTGTTACACCCGTCGGTTGCACCGAAATCGGCGCGATTCTGAACGCTTTCAAAGAGCGTTATGCGAATAGTATACCGTTTGAGATTGTGTTGAGCGAGGTCGGTCATCGTGAGCGTGTCGAGATCGCCGGCATGACTGTTGAATCTCACGAGGTAGTCCATTGCGGTAGTCTATGGGGCGGTCAGATTCTGGACCAGATACCGGCGGTTGGTTATCGCATCTCGTACCGAGATGAGACCGTGGCAATCACCGGTGACACCGGCGCCGGCGCCGATCTGAAAACACTGGTGAAAGGTGTCGACCTGGCCATTATCGAAGCAACCTATGCCGATGGGTTCGATGTGACCGACGAATTACTGCAAAAGGTGCATCTCTCCGAATCGCTGGCTTCGGAGTTAGGACAACTGGCCAAGCGGCATATGCTCGTGCATCGAATACGAAAGCTGCGTTAGTCGGACGTCTGTATCATTTCACTTTCCTTCTCAAACGACGACCGTATATTGGGTTCGGTCCATGCTCTGGAGGAATGTTTATGCCATGCCTTGAAATCACAATGCCGTGCGCCAACGCCGCTTCTACTACGACTTACCAAATGACTAACCGGGAGCACTCAAAGTGAAACCAGACGACATTGCCAAGCATAACCAGCGCCTTTGGGAGAAATTGGTCCGAAGCGGTACCGCCTATAGTCTGCCCTGGCTTGACCTGAACAGAACACTGCTGGACGATTATGTCGCCGGGCGCATAGAGGTGCTTCCCCGTCCGTACATGTATGTCTATCCGCGCTCGGTGCTTCAAGACGCCAGGAACAAGGATGTTCTTCTGCTGGCCTCAGGCGGGGGACAGCAGTCTGCCGTGTACGGCCTGTTGGGTGCGCGCGTAACAGCGGTCGATCTTACCGAGGCGCAACTCGAAGCCGATCGCGTCGCAGCAGACCACCACGGCTACGAGATAACCACTATTCAGGGCGACATGCGCGACCTGTCAGTATTGTCTGAGGCCTCCTTCGATCTTGTTTACCACGCGATCTCGCTTGTGTTTGTGCCTGATGTTCGAGAGGTCTATCGGGAAGTGCATCGGGTCCTGCGGCCGGGTGGCGTCTATCGCGTTGGACACTGTCATCCCGCGACCCAGACGGTAGATGAAACATGTTGGCGTGACGGCAAGTATGAAATCCCTGGTCCCTTCAAGAGCGGTCCCCTGGTCGGAGCCGACGCCCGAGAATTTGTCCACATGTTCAGCAACATTTTCAACGGCCTCTGTGATCTGGGTTTTCATATCGATGGAGTCTTTGAGGACCCTCGCCACTTGTATCCACTGGCTAAGGCGGAAGAGGGATCCGAAGAGCACATGCTCAAAATGGTTCAGAAGTACTTCTGTATTGTCGCCACCAAACCGGAGAGGGTATGAAATGCACGGACTAGTGTCACTCTTACCGTCACCATACTACGAACGGGTCGAGGCAATCTGGGACCGGCTCGAACGGCGCTGTGGACTGACCGGCATTCGTGTAACGCCATACCCGCACTTCTCATGGCAGATCGCCGACGACTACGACTTCGACCGGTTGGAAGCCGCCATACAGCTTGTCGTCGCGCAGACAAAACCGTTTGCTGTTAAGACAGCCGGTCTTGGAATCTTTTCCGGTGAAAACCCGGTTGTCTATTTGCCGGTGGCCAGAAATAACCGGATGACGCAACTGCACAACGAGATTTGGCTGGCTACCAGCGGCCTCGGCACGGGAGTGAGTGAGCTCTATAACGACGATAACTGGACGCCGCATATCAGTCTGGCCTACGGCGATGTGGATCGACAGACCCTGCCTGAGATTCTTGACGAACTCGCCTTCGAGAGTTTTGGTTGGGAGTTCGAGGTCGACAACGTTTCGTTCATCATCGAACCTGAGGGTCAGGTTGGGCAGTTGAAGTGGAGGGCTTCTTTTTCGGGTTGACGGTAGGATTATTCCTGACCACAAATAACGGTCGAAATCGAATAAAGCATCAGGTGAGACATGAATACGAATAATGACAGGATTATGATTTTCGCTGGCAGCGGCAGCAAAAAGCTGGCTACCGGGATATGTACGCACCTCGGTGTTTCTCTCGGGCGCGGCCAGGTGATGCAGTTCTCCGAGGGCAATACCTTCGTGCGCGTACTGGAAAACGTACGCGGTCGACGGGTGTACATAGTTCAATCGACGGTGTTTCCAGCCAACGACAATTTTATGGAATTGTTGTTCTGGATCGACGCCTTCAAACGAGCGAGCGCCGAGTCTGTGACGGCCGTGATCCCATACTTTAGCTACGGTAAAGGTGACAAGAAGGACGAACCACGTGTGTCGATCCGAGCACGCGTTTGTGCCGACGCCATTGAGGTGGCCGGCGCCGATCGCGTGGTGACAATGGACCTTCACGCCCCGCAGATTCAGGGGTTCTTTCGGGCGCCCGTCGATAACCTGTATGCTCTGCCGGTCCTGTGTGAGTATGTTCGCTCTCTCGGTCTTTCCAACTGTGTGGTGGTTTCACCCGACGTCGGTTTTGCCAAGCAGGCCAGAAAGTATGCGGCCATTCTTGGAACCTCGCTGGCCATTGCGGACAAGGAGCGAGCCGACCACAATGAGATGGCCGAAGTGATGGGCATCGTCGGGGAGGTGAAGGACAAGACGGCATTGATCGTCGACGACTTCACTATCTCCGGCGGTACGCTCACGGCCGTAGCCGAGCAACTCGTGATTCGGGGTGCGCAGGAAATATACGCGCTGGTAGTGCATGGTGTCCTGGCTGAGGACTCGATTGAACGAATCGATGCCAGCCCCATCAGAAAACTGGTGATTACCGACAGCGTAGAGAACCAACCGGTGACCTTCTCGGATAAGATTAAGGTAGTCTCGGTGGCGCCCATGTTCGGCGACGCGATTCGATGTATTCACAACCGCGAGAGTATCAGTGAGATGTTCCCCCAATAGTCAGCGGTGCTCAAGTGGCAATCGAAGCTGTCATATTCGATCTGGACGATACCCTAATCCCCGATGAGGCCAATGTCATGCGGGCGCTGCGGGCAATCTGTGATCCGGTGGCAGTGAAGTATGGGATCGACATCGACACGATTGTTGGGACAGTGCGATCAACGGCGCGCGAAATCTGGTATGCTTTACCGACCTACGAATACTGCAAGCGAGTGGGCATTGCGTCGTGGGAGGGGTTGTGGATCGAATACCATAGCGACGATCCTGAGGTCGAAGATCTGCGTCAGTGGACACCGACCTTTCGTCGACAGGCCTGGTCGCAGGCTCTGGCTAAACTCGGGGTGAATGATGATGAAACAACGTCCCGTTTGGTTGAGCTGTTTCCCGAGGTGCGCCGCAGGTATCATCAACCGTATCCGGACGTTCGTCACGCCCTGGAAAGCCTCCGAGCCACCTATCGTCTGGCGCTTTTGACCAATGGTTCGGTTGACCTGCAGAACGAAAAACTGGATGCGTCTGAACTGCGATCGTATTTCGAGGTCGTGACCGTGTCCGGTGAGATCGGGATCGGTAAACCGGACCCGCGAGTTTTCCGGCATGCACTGAAAAAGTTGGATCTGCCTACTGAGTCAGTACTGATGGTGGGAGATTCTTTGGGCTCCGACATTGCGGGCGCACACAGTGCGGGCATGCGATCGATTTGGGTCAACCGCGACGGCAAGGCGAGCGATAAGAGTATTGTGCCGGATTCCGATATCCGTAGTCTGGGACAACTATCCTCGGTGCTTGAATCTCTCGCGAAGTAGTTGGCGCCCTTGACAGGCCTTCGATCGATTCCATCTCAGGACTGGCCAAACCTGAGAGAATCATGCATATTCATAGTCCGAGCCAACTGAGGATGGATATAGCTGCAGGCACAGGAGGGAAGATGGCTGAGACAGGAAAGAAGATCGACTGGTCGGATAAGTGTTATCAGGAGATGCTGGTCTACCAGAGAAAATCCGCGATTCACACGGTCAATCGTGACCGGATGGCCAAGTGGTACGGTCTCAGACCGGGGATGACGATGGTCGATGTCGGATGCGGTCTTGGCTTTCTCGGTCTCAACTACTGGTCGTATTTCGGATCGGGAGGGCATTACGTAGGTGTAGACGAGTCCGCCGATCTGCTGTCGAAGGCACGACAGGCGTCACGGAAATGGGCTGACGGTGGCGAAGCCACTTTCGTATCCGGCGATGCCTACAACCTGCCCCTTGATGACAACTCGGCTGACGGTGCGATTTGTCAGACTTTGCTGATGCACCTCGAACATCCCGATAAGGCTCTCAAGGAGATGATCCGCGTCGTCAAACCGGGTGGCGTGGTAATCTGCCAGGAACCGGACAATCTAACGGTTCGGTTAGCCTTACCCAACTGGTCGCTGCCGGATATGAATATGGACGATCTACTGCTCAGGGAAGAGGTTGTCCTGCGCTGTTATTTTGGACGCCTTAAGCTTGGTTTGGGTGACGAGAGGATTGGGGCACGAGTTTTCCACATGATGCTTCACGAGGGTCTGGTCGATGTCGATGTTCGTACTTCCGAATACGCGCCGCGCTTGCATCCACCGTATACTGATGAACGGGAGCAGACTCAACTTGAGATGCTCAAGAAGCAGCATCTTGATGACAATCGACGCAAAGCGCTGCAGGAGCGAGACAAAGAAACGTTTCTGGCGGGTGGGGGTCAAGTCGGGGACTGGGATCGCTATGTCGCCCTCGGAGACAGGCTGCTTGAACAGCTAAGACAGCAGATTGAGGATGGGGAGTATCACTACTGTAACGTGTATCCGTTCTACTACGTCCGAGGCTACAAACCTGGGGCGAAATAGACTTTGTGGACCGAAATCCCCGAGATTCGGCAAAATGTGATAGACGATACGACCTTGGCCGCGTATACTGTGTGACGTCAGTAACCAAGAAACACTCGCAAGGAGACGCAAGATGTCTGATGAGAAATCCGCTGTTGGAACCTTTTGCTGGAACGAACTGATGACCCGCGACATCGAGGCGGCCAAGAAGTTCTACTCCGAATTGATCGGCTGGAATCCCACCGACGCTGGCATGCCCGGCATGGACTACACCGTGTTGAAAGCCGGTGACAAGGACGTTGGTGGCATGATGGCCATGCCGGACGAAGTGCCCAAAGAAGTTCCGTCACACTGGATGACTTATATTACGGTGGACGATGTCGACGCCGCGGCCAAGAAGACGACTGAGCTTGGCGGTACGGTCATACACGGCCCGGAGGACATTCCCACCGTCGGTCGCTACTGTGTCATCCAGGACCCGACCGGCGCGACCGTGTCGCTGTTCAAATCGGCCAGTCAGTA
>CBDUZQ010000163.1:0-6131 GCA_965371755.1 uncultured bacterium | reverse complement strand
GAGATCCTCCTTCTCGGCGCCGGTATCATAGTGGTCGCCGGTGTCCCTCAGACCCGGCATGGTGGGATCCGGGCTGTCCATGAACGTACGGCCCAGGTCATAGGAATCATCGTCACCGGTGTGTTCCACCTTGCGGAAATCACCATTATTGTTTCCAAGGATCGTGCCGACCACAAAGAGGTCGTCAAAGAGGGACATGTCCATGTCCCTGGTCTCGACCAGGGTGTCAGTGCCGGACTCGTCGATAAACTCGTCAACACCTGCACCGCCGGTCACCGTGTCGTTGCCCGTGCCGCTGTTCAAGATGTCGTCAAAACCCGTGCCGATGACAAAATCGTGTCCTGCGCCGCTGTCCAGCGTAACCGCGATCAGGTCGTACGTGACATCAATCGCTTCGAGCCGGTCATTCCCGTCGTATCCGAAGATCGTCAATGTGTCGCCGCCCGGGTCACGCTGCGGGTTCTCAATCGTAAAGCTCACGGCGTACGAGTTATCCTCACCATAGCTTACAGACCGCGCGACATTGATCTTCTCGTCACCGCCACTCACAGTAAAGATATCCATGGCACCGGAGTGATCGCCGTGCGGGTTGACCTGCCCGCCGTGCAGGATAACCGAGTCCTGGTGCTGGTCGTTTCCGCCGGGCGGGGCATCGATCTCCGTGGTTGCCTCTTTCTGGTAGCTCCGGCATACCGACAGGGTCACGGGCGGCGCATCTGTCTCCCGTCCGATCGAGATCACAGCACCCTCAACGCCGGCAGTATAGTCCTCATGCTGATCAATGGAAAGACCGATGGCAAATGCCATGCTGTCCAGGTCGTCATCCGGCCTGGCCTGATACCTGAACTCCTGGCCGTCGAGCGTGACCGTCCTCCAATCATCCTTGCTCACAGCCCCCTCAAGCGTCACGTCGCGCGTCTGCCAGCGCTGGATGCTGATCACTGCGCCGGCTGCCGTGGCTTCATACTCTTGGTGCGCGTTAATATCGTCTGCCAATGACTGGGCAATCAAATTAAGCGTGTCGTCGTCCTGGACCGTGTATTCAAACGTTGCAGCGCCGTCCATTGCGATTGTCCACTTGTCATCCTCTTCCACTGCACTATCCAGCGTTACCTCGGCGTTTTGCCACAGCTTCTCAAAAGGCGTTTGTTTGATCTTAAACGAGCCGTCAAATGTTGTGGTTTTATACTGTACATTGAATGGAGAGTCCCCGGCCGTCAGTGTAACGGTCAGTTTACTGCCGTCCGCAGTGGCCTGCCAGCCCAAATCCGCATCAACCACAGCGGCAAGGCACTGGGCCACGTGTTCAAGCGTGTTACCGCTCTGTACCGTGTATGTAAAGTCCGTGCCGTCGAGCTTGACCGTCCAGGTATCGTCCTGTTCAGGTGTGCCGTCCAGTGTCAGTATCGATTCCTGCTCAATCGATTCAGCCAGAGTCCCGGAGACCGACGTAACGTCGAACAGAATCGCAGACTCCATCACCGGAATCATCACCGGATTTGGGGTTGACTCAGTGGTCTCGTCGCCGTTGGCGTCTAAGTAAAGGAGGTTGCCATCGTCATCTGTCTTCTGCTCCTTCAGGTCGCGTTCAACGGTCTGTTCTCCTGCCGCAAGGCCAAGATCCAGCTTGACTGTCGTGACATCGGATTCGGTAAGATCACGGACATCAATCCTGTCCTCGCCGGCCCCGGCATTGATTGCAAAGTTCTCGATGCTGCTGGTGAGAAGTTCCGGACCGTTTTCGCCGTTCAGATCGATCCGGACCCCGATTCCGGCCTGATCAAAGTGGACATCGTTGCCCGAGACAGGATGCTGACGCGTTACACGCGGGGTCACGCTTGCAACCTCGAGAATAATCGTATCGTTGTCGCTGCCCGCGGTGAGCGTGAATGTATCGCTGTCACCAGCGCCGCCGCCGATGAACGCATCCGCGCCGTCTCCGGCCTCCCAGGTAAAGCTGTCGCTGCCTGCTCCGCCCGCGGTGATGTCCACGCCGGCCCCGCCCGTGATGTTGTCGTCGCCCGCGCCGCCTGTGATAACATCATCGCCGTCCTGACCCGCGATGCGGTCGTTGTGGTCGCCGCCTTCGATCCAGTCGTTGCCTATGCCGCCTTCTATCTTGTCTTCCCCTGCGCCTCCTTCAACATAGTCGTCACCTTCACCGGCAAGAATCGTGTCACCGTGAGACACAAACAGGCCGTCTTGAAGCGTTTCCGCTGTGACGGCCTCAATGTCAGAAAACAGCGGGGTCCGATTTCCGGCCTCGGCCCACTCTACAATCCATGGTTCGCCGGTCGTGCCAGTGACGGTCACACCGTCAGCGCCGATCCCGGACAGGGCTTCAAGGGCATCATCAACATCGGCAGACGTGGCGTTATAAGAAATAGCCCCTGTTTGCTGACCGTTGAAAGTAAGCCGGAATTCGTCTTGGGTAAGCGTGTGGTATATCTTCTGTCTTTCAACCACGGCTTCGGGCGTCTCGTCGCCGCCGTATATCTTATCCTTTCCCTCGCCTGAATCGATCAGGTCGTCGCCGGCTTCGCCGTAGATCGTATCATTCCCTTCACCGGTCTGGATCTGATCGTCACCGGTACCGCCATAGACAATGTCGTTGCCTGTGCTGCCGACCAGGATATCGTGGCCGGCATCGCCGTAGAGCGTTGCATCGCCGAGACCGTTGGTCCAGATCGTGTCTTTTCCGGTGCCGCCGTGCAGGTTGAGGGCCGGCGAGACCTTTTTGCCCACGAGGATATAGTCATCCCCGGTGCCGCCGTCGCCGATGATCTGCGTGATGCCCACGTACTCCTCTTCATAACCAGCCCAGGTGACAACGGTTACTTCATCGCCGTTACCGGCCTTCTTGTATTCGATTTCAAACCGCTCGTGCTCGTCTCCGGTCTGGCCATACCAGCCAGGGCCGCGGCGATGAGCGTCCGGCCCTATATTCAGGTGAAGCTTCCCGTCGGTCATGGTCTCGTAGTATGTGGGTGAACCGTTGTCAACCTTCTTTACGACCTCGCTTGGTCCCACTTCTGACTGATCAACAAGTACCGGCGGGGTCTGCCCGCGACATTCATAGTCAAAGTCAAAGAGCGTGGCCCTGAAGATCGGGAATTTCTTGTCGACGATCGTGATTTTTGAAAAGCCGATGTCCAGCCCGACCCAGAGGAAAGCGTCCAAACCTGCGGTCAAGGCACCGGACGTGTCAAAAAGGCATTGCGGCCCGTGCTTGAGACGTTCGATGAGTTCCACTACGCGCAACTTTCCGTCGCCCCAGTTCTCGCCGGCTACCGGTGTATGCCCCGGCTCGTATGGATCGTCGTTCAGGTCAAAATCGATCGTGGCCGTGATATTGCCGTCAACCCCTGCCTCGACAAGACCGCCGATACCGACAGATGCTCCGGCAATAACACCGGCTGAGATCGTCGCCTCGGGTTTATCGGAGCTCGAATCGCCCGGCGTCGAGAAGTGGTCATCAAGAAAAAAGCCGTTGAAGATCATGTACGAGTCGCTCGCGTTCAGGTCCCACCCGTCTCCGTCCTCCTCGGTTGGGCTCGTGTCCCACGTCTCTCGCCACTCGTTAATGCCGGCAGTGTCAAAGCCGAAGCTGAAGTTCGTTTTTGCGGTCACATTCCCGCCGAAACGCGCGTTGAGCCCGGGGTAAAGCATAAAAGACTTGATGTACTCGAATTGCAGATCCAACGCGGGCAGGTCATAGATAAAGAGAGTTACGTCCTCGCCGGTCAGCAGGCCGAACGCCTGCATGGGGTCGGTTATAAGCGGGAAGCGGAAACTCCCCTTGGTGACGCCGATGTTTTTGACCACATTACTCGCCTGGTCATTACCACTTACCTGTTTGTCTACCGGTGCCGCCTGTTTGGTCATCACTGGCTGGGAATTCTTAGCGCCGCCCACTTCCCGCACGTCGCCGCCGATCGTAAAATCGCCGAAACCAATGATCAGGCTGTCGCCTGAAAAGGCGTTGATCTTCTCAACAAAGCCCACGACATCACTAATCGCGTTGATTCCCTTCACCGCCGAGGCGTACTGGGTCTGGCCGAGAACAGCCCCGCCAATGTCGAGCAGCGTTGTATGGCTCGCACCAAGTTTCTGCAGCAGCGGGATCTGCTGGGTCAACACTTTGACAAGCGGCTCCAGCGGCTCGGTTACCTTGTGCACCTTGTCAACGATCGGCTTCATAAAATCAGAAATGTATGCGCCCAGATCAAGCTGAACGTTTTCAAACTGAACGATCGGCTTGCCGCCAAACTCAGTGGGCGACTGGCCCCCGACCGAAAGCGTTGCTTCCGCAAAGGTCTGCTCGTAGTGCAAAATAGTGTGCAGCCTGGGAAACTCCAGCCCCTCGCTGACCGGCACGCTTGCCGTGACCTCCAGATCAACGTCCACGCCCGCAGAGACCGTACCTGCAACCGTGATATCTTCGCCACCCACATTCCAGCGACCATCCTGGCCTTCGTCCTGCAGGTCGATGGTAAATCTCCCGAATATCCCGCTCGCACCGTCGATGTCTGCTGCAAAGGGTCCCCAGTCGCCGATCATGCCGTTATTTAGCAATTCCGGGTCCAGGTCGTTGACGTTGAGCTGCAGGAAGCCGAGTACCGCAGTGAGATTAGCGCCGGGCATGGTGGCGGAGAGATCCAGACGGAACTCCTCGCCCCCGCCGGCGGCTCCGGTCGTGTCCACGTATAGCCCGTTGTCGGAATCAAAACCAAAGCCGAGGTTAAATGCGTACTTCAACTCCACCACGATCTTCGAATCGACCTCCAGGCCGAGACCCGGCAGGCTGACACCAAAGTCGATAGGTATTTCTTTTTCAAAGACCGTGTCCGCCATAGTCAGGTTGAACTGGACATGCGATGGATCGCCCACGAGCTCGATGTCGTCAACCGATGAAAGCGACGTGTACGTGTATTGGCCGGTAGCCGGGTCCACTCCTTCCTTCTTCAGGATGTCCGCACCGTCCGGACCGAGATTGTCGTACAGAAAATCCTGGATGAGCTCAATGTTTGTCTTGCCGGTCTCCGCGGCATTCTGGAGAGCGTGCCCAACACCGCCGGATGCATAATTACCATTGGTCTTCAAACCGAGGAATTTATCGCGCATATCGTCTATAAAACCGGTTGCATCGTCAAATGCCTCGCCGAGCATGGTCAGGCTGAGGTTGCCGAACATCTCGGCCATGTCGTCCTTGAACCCGAACATGCCCTCTAAGCCGCTGAGCACGATTTCAGGATCATTCAGGACGGCAAAGAGCAGGTTGCCTGCCTTAAAGTCCGGTGTAACCACCTGGATGTCCTTGAAGCCGTCGGTGTCAAAACCCGTGCTCACGTGCAGCACGTGATCCGCGTACCCGTCGCCGTTCATGTCCTGCTTTGTGCCGCTGATCGGCAGGCTCGGGGCCGGGAAGAAGACCGGTAAATCGATCGACGCGAAACCGCGCACACCTATATCCAGGTTGTCACCAAGTTCGCTGACCAGGTACCGGCCGTCACCGTCGCTGCTCGCCAGAAATCCGAGCTTTGCCTCCACACCCAGCGCTGCTGTCCCATCGACAATCGACACATCAAGCCCGATGTCGCCGCTAAAGTTGATCCCGGCCTTAAAGTCCAGATCTTCTCCTGTAACGGTCGCACCGATCCGGATCCCGGAGTCGTCGTGGACATAGAACTCCGGATCCCGCAAGTCGCTCAGATCAAACGTGAACCCTAACGCGAATTCAACATAGGCGTCCACTGCGAGTTCGCCGCTGGCATCCGCGTCAAAGAGGCCGCCGTCGCCGATCAGGCCCGCTATTTCCGGCACTTCTTCGGCCAGTTGCTGCAGATCCAGCGAAAACTCCAGCGTGGAATCAGGCGCCAGGTGTTTGTCAAACGAGAAATCAACGCTCAACGCCGAGTCCTGATAGGCCAGTCCGATGATCTTGTTGCTATCAAAGTCGGCCAGCAGATCCCGGTCATGTTTGAGGTCTTCGTACAAGTCGCTCAAGTCATTATCGGCGCTGATGACATTCCCGGCGATCTCCTCATCTGTCGAATCGCCGTTGAGTCCTTCGTCGGTCAGGCGCGTCCTGGCTTCCGCCACGTCGATCCTCCCGTCACGTACCAGGTCAC
>CBDUZQ010000162.1:0-6151 GCA_965371755.1 uncultured bacterium | reverse complement strand
TCGTTCAATCTCAGTCGTTCACTCACCGCCGCTCATATGGGCATTCGACTATCGACCGGCAAGACCTTCAATATCTCGCTCGGCGACGTTGCCAATGTGTACGTGCTTGAAGCGGAAGACCTTCTGTTTCGCCACGACAGCGCGGTGATGCTGCCCGAGGCGTACGAAGGTGACGAGAGTGAAATCAAAAGCCCGGGCCAGGAGCGGATCACCGGCCTTGACGTGATTCGTCCAGCTTTCCTCAGGGCAAAGGAATACCCCTTACAGAAACTGCTGATAGCCGGACATACGGACACCACGGGCAGAGACAGCTACAACATCAGTTTGTCCGACAAACGCGGCCACTCGGTACTTCACATTATGCTGGGCAACCGCGAGGACTGGGCGGAAATATCGGATAAGCAGCATGTGAATAAAGATATCCAGCACATTCTGACCTGGGTCTTCTCTGAGTACCCGGCCATGGACTGTGACCCCGAGGGGATTGATGGAATCATCGGCAGCAAAACCAGGAGTGCGACCAAGCGGTTTCAGCGGAACTTCGAGACAGTCTTTGGTCGCAAGATAGGCGTGGATGGTGTTGTCGGCCCGGAGACGTGGGGTGCTTTCTTCGATGTTTACCAGCGGAAGCTGGCCGCCATGCTGGACTCGGAGGAATCAGAACTACCGGATTTCCGCAACGCCCTTCATTGGGCCGATTCCAGCCGAAAGGCGGTCGGGTGCGGTGAGAGTTGGCCGATTGAGGCGGCTGAGCAAGACAAATACCGCAGCCGGATCAACCGCCGCGTAGAGCTTCTGTTTTTCGATGAGCACGAGGTGCCGCCTTTGGATTGTCACGCCCAGCCGGGGACCTGCGATAAGACTCTATGCCGCCTCTATGGTCAGGAAAATTACAAGCGTGTATACCTGCCGGTGCATCCTCATCCGCACGCTCAATCAACTCCGACCATAATGGTACCGGAGCGACCCGGATCCACCACCTATGTTCGTCTTCATTCGGTCCACGTGTATGTCGCCTACTACGAGGGCGAATCGCTGGACAGTCCTCACACCCGACAATACCTGGCTATCGACGGCAAACTGTGTGATCCAGGCAGCCGGGCGCCGGTTTCCATGGATTGCGACCGCGAAGCCTACTTCTACTGTAGTCATCGGGACGATCTCATGACAACAGATGTCGCCAATCGCTTCAAGAAAGACCGCACCGGGCTCCCGTTGGTGGGTCCGTTGATGGTGCCGTGCGGACAGAATGTTCAGATGCAGGTTGATATGTGGGCGCAAACCGACTGGGCGGTAATCGACGGCGTGCCTGTCGACGGTGTGCGTCCTGATGGTGTGTTGATGGCCGACTGGAGTGAAGCCTATTCCATCGGCTATGTCGGAGTGAACGCCGACGGCGAAACGGTATGGTCAACCTATTACGATCAGCGCCAGAAAATGTCGCAGGAGAGCTGGCGCGGTGGGCCACCGATAGAACTGGTGAATTTCTCCACAGATGCATCCAGCCCGCTCTGGATTGGAACCGTGTCGCTGTTGCCAACGGGTAAATCCAAGGCGCTCATGGTTCACTCGCCGCCCGATGGACCCCGGCATGTGACCAGTTTCAACGAACTTCGTGCTACCGGTGCTAATCATTTGCTGAAAAGCCATCACACCTACGATAAAAACCTGGTGGCGCGGCTGGCCGCCCTGCCCCCCAAGAACATCACCCCGTCACAGGTCGATGCATTTGACGATCCTCCACCCCGATGTTTGCTGCCGGGCGACATCTGCTGGCACGACCAGGGGAGCACCAACTACTGCGGCGCTTACAGCTTCGCGGCGGCCATGAACTACTGGCGGCCTTATACTTGCAATCCGGTGGGTAAGAACGGAGCGTACTGGCATGAACAGGTTAGCTATTTGCTCATTCCCTATGGCGCCCGGACGCCAAGCCAAATTGAAGATGCAGCCGCCAACAACAACATGTTTGGCCGCGACAACAACGCTGAATCCCTGGCCAATGATACCCACTTCGCCAAAGCCATGAAACTGATCGCCCTCTGGATTCAGGCCGGAGTACCGGTCGTGATCCTGGTTGAGGAGTCATACTCTACTTTCTCGCTGCACTGGAAGGTAATCGTCGGTCGTGACGGTAACAGGATGTTTATTCTCAATTCCGGAGGCAATGATGAGTACCAAATGTCCAAACGTCAACCGGGTGTCAACTATGACACCGCACCCGTCGGCAATGATGTTGACTCGTTCAACCAGCTCTATGCCAAATGGGATTCGGCCGGTGGCGGAATTGTCGATGCCTTCAGCTCGGTGGATGGATGTACGTTCATCCCCATCTACCCCAAGGATTCTGCCTTTGCATCCGATGTCGCACGGTAAGGCACAGACCTATGCATAAAATGAAGCGCCTGATCGGGATCGGAGCGGTTGTTGCCCTGACCGTGCTGATCGGTTGTTGCTTGGAATTACGACGACTGGAGGTCCGTATCGTCGACTCCGAAGGCGAGCCGATTGTGGGTGCGGTTTTCTATGCCGAGGCGTTCACTTACGACACTGACGTCTTTGGTTTCGTGTGGGGTACCAGTGACTCCGCCGGGCAGGTGTACGACGCCCACGGAACATCACTGGAGATAGCGTGGAAATCGGACGCGAGGTTGGCCCATGCCGCCTTTGCGCCTGCCATGACTGCGGCCGGGTTTATCGATCACATTGGCCGGGCTACTGACAGCTCTTTCGATGTGATCCTGTACGACACTTCACAAACCGACCTTGACTACCAACCTGTCCTGGGGAAACTTGGTTTCCCCTTTGAGGATAATCCGGAATTGGCCGGATTACTGGAGGATCCATCAAACTACGGCCTGCTGGTGACCTTCCGGGATGCGTATGCACCGATAGCATCCGGGATAGTATCCTCAATGCCTGAGGAACAAGCAAAGCTCGCATTCTTAGAGAAGTTACTCGATCAGGCAACAGTGCCAGACCGCCCCTGACTTTGCTGCATTGTCCCGCACCGAACGTTCTTGTGACATCCGGACAAACGTCCGGGCCACGCGATCCAGAATCCAGTCGGGAGGTTATTTCACCAACGTCGCTTCGAGTTTGATCTCGACAGCCTTGAGCGCCTGCGAAACGGGGCAGCCTTCTTTTGCTTCGTTGGCGAACTTCATGAACGTGTCTTCGCTGATCTCCGGCACTTCCGCCTCGCACACCAACTCGATCGAGGTGATCTGGAACCCGTCCCCGACTTTGTCGAGATGGACCTTGGCCTTGGTCTGGACGCGCGTGGGTTTGTGCCCGCCGACGGCCAGTCCGTGCGACAACGCCATGGAAAAACAGCCGGCGTGCGCGGCCGCGATCAGCTCTTCGGGGTTGGTGCCGCTGGCCCCTTCGAATCTCGATCCGAACGAGTACGCTCCTTCAAAAGCGCCGCTTCCGAACGAGATAGTTCCTTTACCACTTGGAAGATTCCCTTCCCAAACTGCATTTGCTTTCCGAATCGGCATAGTGTCTCTCCTTGTTTGATTGCGTCTAGTTTCATTCAGTAACCGGATAGAGTGGCTGGGAGTTCCAGAGATTAAGATAACGTCGCGCGCGCAGCGCGAGAGACCGGCTTGCCGGTGGGCGGCAGATGTCCACATCTGTCCCCATACCCTCCCCGCAAGAGTGCCCCCTGTCATGCTGAGCGGAGTCGAAGGATGAGCATCTCCACAACCTCACCCAGAGCGCCCCCACCTCACCCTGAGCGGAGTCGAAGGGTGGAAAGCACGACAATGGCGAAATGGGTTCGTTTTAGTGATAAATCACTTTTTCGAGCTACGCACGTCCACTTTCTATCAATCCTGTGTCTTGTGGCCCGGACTTCAGTCCGGGTTTCTCTCTTTGAGTATAAGGGCCTTGAGACCCGGACCGCCCGTGGTATCTCAGGGCGCGGATGGCTATTACTCGGTTGACTACGGCAAACTGACCCCACTGCTGGTGGAAGCGATCAAGGAGCAGCAACAGTCGATTGAGCAACTGACCGCCCAGGTGAAGGCCTTACAGGCACAGCTCGCCACTGTTCGGACAGGCACAGTAACCGATTGACCCGGATGCGCGCGGCTTCTGTCATGCTGAGCGCCGTCGAAGCATGAATCATGTGCCGCCAGGTGTCTCTGCTTGGCGGCATTATGTTTGGCACAACGCACAGCAAGCTGTGGACCACCCCCGCCAATCTGGCAGCACAAACCGCCAATTAGCCAGCCACGCCCAGAAAAAGCCAACTTTCTCACACTTTTTCCACATTTTTCTCGGAAACCTCTTGACATCCCCATACGTTATGTATACTGTTAGCACTCGACGGTGCTGAGTGCTAACAAAGCCGATGGTAGCATTGTAAAGGGTCACCAAGGCAGAGAGTTAGCAAGAATATTGGAAAGTACAGAAAACAAACGAAACGCATTATGATAAACAATACCAAACTCAACGGAGGATTACGATGCAGTTGAAACCTCTGGCCGACCGCGTGGTCGTCAAGCCGATCGAGGCCGCCGAACTGAAAAAGGGCGGGATCATCATTCCCGATACGGCCAAAGAAAAGCCGATGGAAGGCGAAATCATGGAAGTCGGCACCGGCCGCAAAACCGACGAAGGCAAGATTCTGCCGATGGAAGTCAACAAGGGTGACCGCATCCTGTACGGCAAGTACAGCGGCACCGAAGTCGAAGTTGACGGCGAAGAACTGCTCATCATGCGTGAGTCAGACATTTTCGCCATCATTCAGAACAGCTAAACACGCTTGAGGAATTATCAAGATGGCTAAGATTATTGATTTTGAATCAGAAGCCCGCGCCAAGCTCAAACGGGGTGTGGACAAACTGGCCAATGCGGTCAAAGTAACGCTCGGCCCCAAGGGCCGCAATGTCGTACTCGACAGAAAATTCGGTTCGCCGACCATCACCAAGGACGGCGTCACCGTAGCTAAAGAGATCGAACTCGAGGACAATTTCGAGAACATCGGCGCCCAGATGCTCAAGGAAGTCGCTTCCAAGACATCCGACATCGCCGGTGACGGCACTACCACCGCAACTATTATTGCCCAGGCGATTTATCGCGAGGGTCTCAAGAACGTCACCGCCGGGACCAACCCGATGTCGATCAAGCGCGGTATCGACAAGGCCGTGACGGTGATCTCCGAAGAGATCAAGAACATGTCCAAGCCGGTTGCCGGCAAGACTGAGATTTCGCAGATCGGCTCTATCTCCGCCAACTGCGACACCCAGATTGGCGAGTTGATCGCCGAAGCTATGGAAAAGGTCGGCAAGGACGGCGTTATCACCGTCGAAGAAGCCAAGACCGCCGAGACTACGATGGACGTGGTCGAGGGGATGCAGTTCGATCGCGGCTATGTCTCGCCGTATTTCGTGACCGATCCCGATTCGATGGAAGCGGTTCTCGAAGATCCGCTGATTCTGATCCACGACAAGAAGATCTCGAACATGAAGGACCTTCTGCCGGTGCTGGAGAAAGTCGCTCAGTCCGGTAAGCCGATGATGATTATCTCTGAGGATATTGAGGGCGAAGCGCTGGCTACGCTGGTGGTCAACAAGCTGCGCGGCACTATCAAAATCGCGGCCGTCAAGGCTCCCGGTTTTGGTGACCGTCGCAAGGCCATGCTCGAAGACATCGCCACTCTGACCGGCGGCAAGGTGATCTCCGAAGAGATCGGTTTCAAGCTGGAGAGCGCCGACATGTCCCATCTTGGCACGGCCAAGAAGATCACGATCGACAAGGACAACACCACGATCGTCGAAGGCGGAGGTGAGAAGGCTGAGATCAAGGGTCGTATCGCTTCGATCCGCAAACAGATCGACGATACCTCTTCCGACTATGATCGCGAGAAGCTGCAGGAACGTCTGGCCAAGCTGGCCGGCGGTGTGGCCGTGATCAATGTCGGCGCCGCGACCGAGACTGAGATGAAGGAAAAGAAGGCGCGTGTCGAGGACGCTCTGCACGCTACCCGCGCGGCTGTCGAAGAAGGAATCATCCCCGGTGGCGGTGTGGCGCTGCTGCGCGTGATGAAGTATCTCGACGACATCAAGTGCGACGAGGACGAGATGGTCGGTGTCAACATCGTCCGTAAAGCTCTCGAAGAGCCGCTGCGTCAGATCTCTGA
>CBDUZQ010000161.1:0-6202 GCA_965371755.1 uncultured bacterium | reverse complement strand
CACCAGGTCATTGTCACCATCACCGTCAAGATCAATCGAGAAGACAGATTGAGGATCTGGCCCAACGCCATAATCAACCGCAGTCTGAAAGGTTCCGTCGCCGTTATTCAACAGTATTGAGACATTGTGGTCCCAAGCGTTCACTACCGCCAGGTCATTGTCACCATCACCGTCAAGATCAATCGAGAAGACAGAGGACGGATAATCTCCAACACCATAGTTGACCGCAGTTCGAAGGGTCCCATCGCCGTTATTCAACAGTACTGAGACATTGTGAGAATTCCAGTTCGTTACCGCCAGGTCATTGTCTTTATCATCGTCAAGATCAATCGCGAAGACAGAGTAAGGAGCATTGCCGGCGTCATAGGTGACCGCGGTTTGAAAGGTCCGGTCGCCGTTATTCAACAGTATTGAGATATCGTCAGAGTCGAAGTTCGCTGTCGCCAGGTCATTGTCACCATCCTCGTCAAGATCAATCGAGAAGACAAACCTCGGCTCATGTCCAACGCCATAGTCAACCGCAGTTTGAAAGGCCCCCTCGCTGTTATTCAACAGTATTGAGACATTGTCAGTGTCGCGGTTCGCTACCGCCAGGTCATTGTCACCATCGCCGTCGAGATCAATCGAGAAGACAGAGTGAGGACTATCTCCGACGTCATAGTTAACTGCAGTTTGAAAGGTTCCATCGCCGTTATTCAACAGTATTGAGACATTGCCAGGGGCCCAGTTCGCTGTCGCCAGGTCATTGTCACCATCTCCATCAAGATCAATCGAGAAGACAGACCACGAATGACCGGCAGTGCCATAGCTAACCACGGTCTGAAAAGTTCCATCGCCGTTGTTCAACAGTACTGAGACACAGGGAGGATGATCGTTCGCTGTCACCAGGTCATTGTCACCATCACCGTCAAGATCAATCGAGAAGACAGATTGAGGAGCACTTGCAACGCCATAGTCGGCCCCGGTGTAAAAGGTCCCGTCGCCGTTATTAAACAGTATTGAGACATTATCAGAGTAACGGTTCGTCACCGCCAGGTCATTGTCACCATCATCGTCAAGATCAATTGAGAAGACAGATGTCGGACCACTTCCAACGCCATAGTCGGTCCTGGTTTGAAAGGTTCCGTTGCCGTTATTCAACAGTATCGTGATACTGTCAGAGCCTTGATTCGTTGTCACCAGGTCATTGATACCATCACCATCAAGATCAGTCGAGACGACTGAGGAAGGAGCAATTCCGGTTTCATAATCGATCCTTGCGTCAAATATCGGATCAAATGCGAGGGCATTAGTAGCTGAGAATACCATCAGCGAAACAACCAACAGGTGAATCTTGATAAGCGAATGAGCCTTCATGCCGTTCTCCATTTGTTACTCAAACTGATATAGTACCGACACAATTGTTTCGGTCAGGATATTGCAAATTGTTAACACACTGGTCAATATAGTGCATATCCCCGATCTGTCAAGGCGAGAGCGGCCAATCAAGCCGCGGCAAAAGGGGTGGTGTAGGGTGTACGGTGTCAAGAGATAGTATACAGTATGTGTCAGGACATAGTGTACAGTAGGGCGACCCCGCCCGACACCGGCCTTCCAACCCATTGGCCGTCAGGCGAGTTCGCCTGACAGCACCTGCAACAGCGATACTTGGTACTTATGATCGGCGTACGTCCGCGTGCGCTGATAACTTATCGAGGTGAACGCGGTAGACGAGGATGTACGCCGCACACAGACCTTCGTCATACTGGCGAAAGCCGTACCGCATCTCTTGTAGGTCAGGAGGCCTGTCTTCCTGACGCGCCTCAGAACCACAATCCGCCGCGGCGGACTGACCTACCGGAACTGGATGCCGGATCAAGTCCGGCATGACAGGCAAGCCTGTTTTTCGCGCTCCGCGCACGGGGAACACATTTGAAAGTTGCATTGGCCCACGCCAATGATCTTTTTGGAATCACATTGTGAACACATGCTCATACAAAGGTAAACGTTATGCTGAGTAACATAAGAGACTGGCTGGTTGGACAGGGGATTCCCGATGAGTGGGCCGGCGCCATCGGCTGGCTTGGGTTGGCAGTAGCGGTGATCATCGCGGCCTGGCTGGCCCATTTCGCAGCCCGGCGCATTCTGCTGGCGGCGGTATCGTATGTCGTGAAACGAAGTCGCACGCGATGGGATGATGTCCTGTTGGAACACCGCTTTTTCTCGCGTCTGTCGCACTTAGCCCCGGCGTTGGTGATCTATTATGCCGCCTACTTGTTCCCATCCATGATGGGCGCCATCCAGCGCTTCTCCACCGTCTACATGGTGTTGGCTGGTCTGCTGGTCGTGAACGCCTTTCTCAACGCGGCGGTCGATATCTACAGATCACTCGAGGGCGCGAGACACCGACCCATCAAAGGGTATGTCCAGGTGGCCAAGATTATTGTCTTCGTCTTTGTCGGCATCTACGCCGTGGCCATGCTGCTGGATCGAGATCCCACCGGCCTGCTGACTGGGCTGGGTGCTATGACGGCGGTGTTGATCCTGGTGTTCAAGGATTCGATCCTCGGGTTCGTGGCCAGCCTGCAACTTTCGATGAACGACATGGTGCGTATCGGCGACTGGATCGAGATGCCCAAGTACGGCGCCGACGGCGACGTGATCGACGTCACCCTGCACACCGTCAAGGTCCAGAACTGGAACAAAACCATTTCCACCATTCCCGCGTACGCTTTGATCTCCGATTCCTTCAAGAACTGGCGCGGTATGGATGAATCCGGCGGTCGACGCATCAAGCGCGCTATCCATATCGACATGAACAGTATTCGCTTTTGCGACGCTGCCATGCTGGCCCGCTTTGAGCGGTTTCAGTTAATCAGAGACTACCTCACCACCAGACGCAAGGAGATCACCGAGTACAATACCGCACAGGGTGTCGACACATCGGAGATCATCAACGGTCGCAACCTGACCAATATGGGAACGTTTCGCGCTTACATCATGGCCTATCTGCACGCGCACCCGAAGATCCATCAGGAGATGACGTTCCTGATCCGGCAACTGCCGCCCGGCGAGCACGGCCTGCCGATCGAGATCTACGTGTTTTCGAACGATCAGGATTGGATAGCCTACGAAGGGATACAGTCGGACATTTTCGACCACTTGCTGGCGGTGGTTCCCATGTTCGGTTTGCGAGTATTCCAACGCCCATCCGGCGCCGACCTGCAGGCGCTGGCAGGACGGATGAACTGAGCGGCCCAGGCGTTCAGGTATCAGCAGATTGAGCACGATGATGCCCGGCGACACGCCCCAGTAATGGGATCAGTCTTCCGATCGCCACGCTACACCGTGCCAGTGCTCATACCGCATACCATCGTCTGGTTGTTCGGTCTCAGTCCTGGCGACGTCGCCCGTTCCGTTGATAGTCTCTGCAACAGGGTCTACCCTGCCGCGAATCTCATTTTTCTTGTAGAAGACACTGAATGACAGGGTCTCCTGTGTGATATAAGTGGCGTCCTTAGACACACCGCAGGCCAGGACACGCGGTCGGAACGTCCCGGTGTTGAGTAGCATCATCTTCGGGGAGCGTCTCCACACCGGCAGTACTTCGGGATGGTGGGTGTGTCCCCAAACCACGTAGCTAACATCATCACCGGGCATCCCTGCGATCAACGGTAACACGAAGCGCTTGAAGAACGCCCCGTCACATACGTCGTCGATTCGCTGCTGCGGAGTTTTTTCTCCGCCCAGAGCCGACTCCATGACCATGCCCTCGAAACCACCCTCGGCGAACTTGTCGATTCGATCCAGCAGGTTGTGCAAGAGCGGTCGACGTCGGTATCCGATCGCGAAGATAACGGTGAGAGCGAATCGGAAGTACCACGGAAGTCGCTTCAGGTGGCGGGTTCCGATTATATTGCTCCACATTCGGACAAAGGCGAAACTGTCGGCGGCGAAGTCATCAAACAGCTTCTTAACCACTTCGTCCAATATCCGATGGTACTTGATTTCGTGTCTCTCCAGTTCCTTCAAGTAGGTAAACAAGGCACTGACCGGCCGGATGTTGTCCATATTCTCGACACGAGTTTCCAATTTGTCCCACAGCGCTTTATCCAGCGGCTTGATGCATTTCTCCAGTTCATACACGATTCTCACCGCCACGTCAATGGTGATGGCTTCACCGATAGACGGTTTGCCCCAGGCTTCCGGCTCGAAAGCACCACTCTTATCGATATCGCGACCGAAGTTCATCAGGTCGGTTTCGTGGCCGTGAAAGGCCACTACACGATATTCCTTGTCGGAATAGAGATGATCGAAGGGCTGCGTCGGGTCCTGGTCCAGAGCCAAAGCGTCGGCGGCCATTTTTCGGGCGGTGGAATCGATGTACATGAACCGATCGTGGTTGCCGGGGACGTAGGTGTACTTTACGGTGACGTATGGCGACAGGAGTCTCTTGAGGTCGCGGAAGAACTCGCATACTTGCCAAACCTTTTCTCGCGATGGCTTTCCTTTATCCAAAGGTCTGTTCCCTTCCCTGGAAGGGCTCGGATTCGTCAGAAGTTCCATGATGTCCAGTGACTTCTCCACAACTTCCGGGGCCCGCGCACTCTGTTCACTGGTGGTCCCCCAAGGTCGCACCTCTTCGTTGTTCACCTTCCGGAACCACTTCATCGATCTGGCTATGTCAAAGATATCCCCAAGGAAAACAACTTGAATTTCCTTAATGTTGTGAACCTCCAGCCAGGTGACTGTCTCCTCGGTGAGACTTGGCTCCCCGACATTTTTGCTACTAAGGGGGCCGCCTTTCTTTCCCGGATATCGAAGATCTATCCCCGCCGTTCCAAAGGCCTTCCGGTAAGCCTTCCACGACAGGTTGTGGTCACCGGCAGTACCGTCAACAAAATGGAGATCGCTCAGAATAACCAACATATCGTATCCTTTCAGTGGTTTCTTGGCGCCCTACACGATTTATGCGAGCAGTCGCCGCCGACCTACGATGGTATCCACGGCAGTTCCATCTTCCTCAACCAGCGAACCGTGAGATAGGCGATCAGCAGATTCATCAAAACAAAGAACAGTAGCGTCCAGTGGAAGAAGTAAAACGGTTTGGGCAGGAGAAACAACGCTTCGATGGTGTCAATCACCGCGGCTGACAGCCTGAACACGATTGACAGCTGAATGGCCAGGAGAAATTTCCTGGGATTGCGCCAGCCCAGAAATTGGAAGAAGGAGGCAAACAACCAATACACGCCGACACCCCTCATGAAGAGCGGCTCGGCGCGTTCTGCAAACATCAGTACACGCTGCATGTGGTCGGCGAACCCGACGGCGTAGATACCGATACCCAGGTCCCAAAGGACCAGCAGGGCCAGCATGAATCGCAGGTTGCGTTGGGCGGTCTGGGCAACAGCCATAGTTCACTCCTCAGTAGATAAGGTCACGGCAATCGATCATACTTAAAGATAAGGCGCTTGAACGGCGCCAACACAATTCGCAAAAGCCTTACCGGCCAGGCGCGCCACTTGAACCGGAAGTAGTCGTCCATAGCAGTCAATCCCGCGAACCACCAGTTGCTAAAGGCATACGCCTCTTCGATAATATCCAACGACTTAATAAAAACCCCGCTTACGTTCTGCCAGGGTTCGTACTCAGACTGGTCCCCGACCCAAATGATCCTGGGTTTTCCAAACGCCTCCACCGCCAGCGGCAGAAACCGCCCGATCTGCGGATCGTCCGGATCGAGTCCCATCTTTCTGGCGCCGACCCAGTCCACAGCCAGAAGGTTCTCACCCGCAATCATCGTCTTGGTGAGGTTGGGTTTGGGGTCGGCGATCACTCCAAAATGACCGTCGGCGCTGTAGAAGGCATCGATGATACCGAAGTGGACCGGGAAATGCTTGAGCGTCTCTATGGTCGGCCAGTCATACTCTCTCTTGGTGTGGTACTCCTTCAGCTTGTTCTGCAACGGTAGCGTGCCGTAGATGTTCTTGAGGGTGAGAGTGTAATCACAGAAAATGTGTGTCTTGTTCTTGGCAAAGGAAACTCTGAAGTCGGCGTCACGCCAGGTCGGCCCGACATAATGATCGCCAAGCCGTCCACCGTAGTCGTACCGAACCTTCTCGATGGTTAGATCCACGATGCGATAGTTCTTGTCGGTGGAGTACCCGACATACTCGGCCACCTTCACAACCTCGCGATTCTGGTAGTAATTGCCGTAGGTGCT
>CBDUZQ010000160.1:0-6206 GCA_965371755.1 uncultured bacterium | reverse complement strand
ATGGAGAAAGAATTGACTCTCATCCTCAAAGGTCGCAAGTCGGTGGCTATGGAATACTCCCACCTGGGCCGGCTGCCGTACATTGGGCTGGTTGACGCGGGAACGGTGGAGTTGGTGCGCAGTATGGGCGTTGAAGTGGTCACATCGGCGGACCTCGTGGCCGCTTTTCAGGCCCGTCTGACCGGCGAGCAAATCGCCACCCACCGCGACGCCGTTCTGAAACTAATGGAAGCCAAGGACGACGCCTTCGGTTTTATAGCTCAATCGTTGAAAGACAGTACGCCGGTCACTGAGTACGACGTCAGTCAGCGTATTTTCGAGCGCTTTGGGACTCACGGCATGACCTGTGATTTCCCGCCTATTTGCGCGGTAGACGGCAATGCCGGCAACCCTCACTACGAACCGACGGCCGAACGATCGACCCGGATAGTCAAAGGTCACTTGATTCTTATCGATCTGTGGTCCAGGCATGACTCCGAGACAGGTATCTACGGCGACATTACCTGGATGGCCTACGCCGGACGCAAGGACGAGATTCCCGAGAGATACGTCTCAATGTTCGATGTGATCGTTCGGGCGCGGGACAAAGCCGTATCGTTTCTTGAGGAGAACCTGCCCATCCGCCCGGTGTACGGGAGCGAAGTGGACGACGCCTGCCGCCAGGTCGTCATCGATGCCGGTTTTGGCGAATTCTTTACACACCGCACGGGTCATTCCATCACGACGGCGGCGCATGGCAGCGGTCCCAATATCGATAATCTGGAGACCGAGGATCGCCGCATTCTGCAGCCGGGGCATCTGTTCAGTATCGAGCCGGGAATCTACAAAAGCGACTGCGGCTTCCGCACCGAGATCGACTGTCTGATCACACCGGACGGCTGTGAGGTTACGACCAAACCGTTGCAGACGGAGATTCTCCCCCTGCTGTAAGATGTTTGTCACCGAGAACATGATTGTCGATATGGCCGCCCGCTACGGGCAGCCTGAGCGCGCCGGTTTCCGGTTTGAGATACCCGCCGATCAGTTCGGCCGCATTCGTGCTTCACAGAAACACGGCCGCAACCATGATGTCACTGTGTATATCCGCAAGGACGACAAGATTGTAGTGATCGCCAAGCACATGTATCCACCCGGCCTCTATCGAGCGCCGTCGGGGGGCTTGCGTCCGGGGGAACCGTTTCTGGACGGAGTCAATCGCGAAATCACAGAAGAAACCGGCTGCACTGTTGAGCTTGAGAGGTTCCTCCTGCGCACCGCGGTGTCGTTTGTATGCGGTGAGGATGGTTCTTCTTCGGGTAATGGTGTTATCGAATGGAGGTCGCTGGTGTTTCTGGCGCGGTACCTGGAGGGTGACTTCCGGTTCACCGATCATCAGGAGATACGCGAGGTACGGCTGGCTACGCTGGAGGAGTTTGAAGACTTTTCGCGGATAATGCGCGCCACCGATATCGGTGGGCTGCACTATCGCGCCGCGCTGCACGATACGGTTAAGCGGCTGCTGCCCGCCGCCGACGCGTCGTAAATCGGCACTCCCGAGCGGCTCGGTAACCTCAGTTTATGCTTGACACATCATCGGTCTGATGGTATACTTTACTGGTTGAGAGTCAATAAGCCACGGGTGGCCGGTGGTATCGATACCGGCCATGAGGAACGCTCAGAGGAACGACAGTTTAGTACCACAGCAAAGGGATCGTGACTGTGAACCCTTATCTTTGCGGAGGATGCCATGCGCTGCTCACGTGAGTCCCTACAGCCTGCCTTGCGGACGATTTTGTGTCTTTTATTCTCTGTCCTGATCGTTCAGGGCGCCTGGGGGCAGGACCGCTCCTGCTTGGAGGTCGAGCCCGACAGTCTTGAGTTTTACGGTGACCTGTGCAATGGGTGGTTGTATCAGGAAAGCATTGAATACCAGCCTATTTACATTTTCGCCGTCTGCGGGGATACCGGCTACTACTGGGAGATTTCAGCCGACGAGCCGTGGGTCGGGTTCACTCCGGCCTGGGGGTATGACACCGATTCGGCCTTGATCTATATCGACAAAGAGCACCTGGTGGGCATCGTCCCGGACTCGCTGCCGCCGGGCGATACGCTTCGGTTGGAGGCAGTAGTTACAGTAACGGCTGACGATCCGTTCGCTCCTCCGCAGACCGTGGTGGTGACCCTGCTTCTCGATTGTACGCCGCCCGACCTGTTACTGCTTGTCCAGCCGGGGCAGTTGACCTTTGAGGCGCCGCCTGGGGACACCTTGCAGAGTTCTCTCTGGGTCTATGAAGCTCACGGGGAATCGGTCCACTTTGACTATACCAACTCAAGTGAATGGTTGCAGCTGCCTGTTCCATACACGCCCCAATACACGCCCGATTCGATGCCGGTATTTGTCGTCACCACCGGGCTGGCGCCGGGCTACTACTCCGACACCATTTTCATCAACGGATATCCTGATAGCGCCGCGCCGCCGTTCCAGACGGTGGCTGTGCCGGTAACGCTGGTGGTGACCGGCGGGGACGTGATGCTGGCCACTTCGCCCACTTACTTCCATTTCACCGTGCCACTGGGCGGGGCGGCGGCGGAGTCGCTCTTGGTTTACGAACTGCACGGCCAGTCGATCGGCTTCTGGACATATAACGCCTATAACTGGCTATCTGTCGACACTATGTCCGCGATACCGCTGAACACGCCGGAAACTCTGTGGGTGGAGGTGAATGCCGGCTGGATGGCGCCTGGAATGTACTCGGACACGATCTTTGTCTTTGCTTCCGAGGCCGACAACTCGCCGCTCCTGGTTCCGGTGACGCTGGAAGTTACCGGAGACAGTAGTGAATACATCGTGCAGACGGCGCCGACTGAGTTCAACGTGATCCTGTCGCAGGGGGAAGGGGCCGTTGACTCCCTGCACATCTTCGAGATTCACGGTGACACCGTGCCGTTCATGTTCTACAACACTCATCCTTGGCTGGTTGTCGATCCGTTCGCCATGCCGCCTTATGCGACGCCGACAACATTTATGGCAACTTTCGACACCTGGAACCTCCCGCCAGGCACTTACATCGATACCGTTGTCGTTTTCCCGATTCATCCGGACTTCATATTCGACACCGTCCGCGTGCCGGTAACAGTGACGATCCATGGCGGTCCCGTTCTGATCGCATCGCCGGACCACTTTGAGATAACAGTGCCCCCGGGTGGTGTGGCACCGCACCAAGGCTTCCTTGTGTATGAAACTCATGGTGATACAATACCGTTCGTTGCCGTAGTAGTTCACGGTAGTCCCTGGTTGGACATTGAGGATAGTACGCCATCTGGTGTGTACTGGACGCCTGACTCCGTCTTTTTCGGAGTGTATGCGGGCAACCTGGCTCCAGGATACTACGCTGACACAATCTTGCTTTGGGCGGCGTGGGACACTATCCCGTTCCCGCCGGTAGCGGTGCCGGTTTTCCTGCATGTGGACTCCGGCGGTTATCAGTTGGTGGTGAATCCGGAGTCGTTCAATTACACAGTTCCCATGGACCACTTCTTCTACGACTATCTGCACATAGAAGAGTTGCACGGCGATACGCTGTTTCTCAACTTCTCCAATACTCAGCCGTGGCTGAGCCTTCCTATGATCCTGGTACTGCCGCCGACTCCTATGACATTGGAGTTCGGTATTTCAACTGACAGTCTACCGCCGGGGACGTACAACGACGTCATCACGATCTACGGTTATGCCGATAACAGCCAGCCGCCGGTCGATGTTGTTCATGTGCCGGTAACACTGACGGTCACTGAGGGCCAGCCGTTCGTCGTGCATGCCACGCCCGACCATTTCGAGTTTATAGTGCACCAGGGAGCGCACGTCTTCACTGAGTATTTCCTGGTGTACGACGAAGACAGCGCCAATCTGCCGTTCGCCGTAACGACCGTGAACAACAGTGACTGGCTCGAGATTGATACGAGCACCATGTCCGGCATCACTCCCTCGCACGTGATCTTCCATGTCAGCACGGCCGGTCTTGAGCCCGGCACCTACGGTGACAGTGTTCTGATCTGGTACCCGTTTGACGATATGTACGGTTTCGACGACGTGCTGGTGCCGGTGATCTTGCACATTCTATCGGACACTCTTGATGCCATTGTAGCTACTGAACCGGAGTCGTTCGACTTTATGGTGCAGCAGGGGGAGAACAGTATCGACGAGCTTTACGTGTACGAAATCCATGGTGGAACGGTGCCGTTTATGATGTGGAATCAAACGTCGTGGTTGAACTTCGATTTCTTCGGTCTGACCGTGCCGTTAGTGACGCCGTACACCTCGCAGATCGTGGTCGAGACCGACTCGCTGTGGCCCGGAGTCTACTTTGATACCATAACCATCTGGCCGGACACCGATGGTGTGTCCTTCCCACCGGTGTACGTGCCGGTTACGCTGACCGTACTGCCGTCCGGTTCAACACCGGCTGATTCATTGATCATACCCAGCATCTCCGTGTTGCCGTGTGACTGGGAGTGTGTTGCCCAGCCGGTGCAGACGAAACTGTCACAGCCGATCAAGGGCGCCACTATACCGATCAGTATCCCGGATGGGGTCGAGATATGTTCGCTCTCCACGTCCGGTCTGATCACCGAGGGATGGGACTGGACCTTCAGCGAGGTCAACGACAGCCTCGGTTATGTTTTCATGGCGCTGGCCAATTCCTTCAATGCGCAGATTCCAGTTGGTGTTACAAGCGTGTTCAATATCTATTTCAACATTGCGCCGGAGTGTCGTGAGAATCTTTACTTCCACTGGGACACCACGCTTATGCTCAGTTTTTCCAAGCATCTGGCGTATACCGATACGACTTACACAACAGTGAACCCCGGTTTCGATATGTTCCGAGATTCGGTGGAGGTGCGCGGCTACACGCCGGGTGGTTTCGACAAGGATCCGCAGCTCGACATCTCCGACCTCGTGGCGGTGGTTGATTACATGTTCACGTATGGACCTCCGCCGTGCGTTATGAATGCCCTCGACGTTAACGGTGACTGCATCGGGCCGGATATCTCAGACCTGGTCACGCTGATCGACTATATGTTCATGGCCTGGGATCCACCGCCGGAATTCCCGCCGGAGCTATCCTGCGGTTGCATCACCGACGATGGTAACGCGGTGGCCAAACTCAATCCGGACATATCAGTCAGCGCTGTATATCAGGACGGCAACACTGTGCTGATACTTTCTTCGCCGATTGATCTTCGTGGTTTGCAGTTGGAGTTGCGGACTGTCGGTGATCCGGGCGTGCAGAAGCTGACTGGCGATGAACTCGATTTGGTCCACGGTGAGAGCAATGGGTTTATGAACATAGGTATTCTCGATCTCGACGGCGCCGACGTGATTGCGGCAGGGGAAACGCCGGTGGTCCGGCTTTCCGGCGAGGTGGAGATTGTGAAGGCGGTGGTAACAGACGGTCGTTACATATCGATGGCGGCCGTGGTGAGCGGTTCCGGTGACGGGCTTCTGCCCGGCGGCTTCAGCCTGGGGCAGAATTATCCCAACCCATTCAACCCGGTCACGGCAATCAGTTTCAGTTTGCCGCAGCCGTCGATGGTCACGCTTGAGGTTTTCAACATTACGGGACAGAAGGTGGCGACGCTGGTCGATGGCCCGCGCGGAGCAGGCGAGCACACAATCTCCTGGGACGCTCGCGAGATGTCCAGCGGAGTGTACTTCTACAAGTTGACCACACCGGAACATAACGCCAGCAGAAAGATGGTATTGCTGAAGTAACCTTACGACATGAAGTCTCGGTTGCTCCCTCGGCGGCCGCTTTATTCGCCCAGTGGTGACATACCCTGTATTCCCCTCCACCGCTGGGCGATTTTTCTGTCCCGCTCTGACGGACCTGTTGTGCGCGGTGGACGTCCACATCTATCGCGAACTTACGCTAATCACTCGGTACCCCACCTATAGCGAAGCGAAAGGAATGAAAACCCGCCCACCAGAAAAGAAGGAAGCGAGGAGAGAACTCCTCGCTTCTTGTATCGTCAGCGGATCTAATTTGAAACTAGAAACACCAGTTACCGCAGGGGCAGGGACCGTCGTCGAAGTACCATTCAATCAGGTATAAGACATCGTCTATGTCGACATCACCGTCGCAGTCGACATCACCCAGGTGCATGAACGGTATCGGGCCGGAACCCGTGCTGTTCACGTAGCAGGCCAGGTACATGAGGTCGGCCAGGTT
>CBDUZQ010000159.1:0-6218 GCA_965371755.1 uncultured bacterium | reverse complement strand
TGCCATAGGCAGGAAAGGCGGAAATCCTGAAGTAGTAGTGGCCGTCGATCTCATACGCCAATCCGTTGTCCAGAAGCTTCTTGATGATCGCAATCATCTCCGGGATGTGGTCGGTTGCGGCCGGATAGTACTCAGCGCGCTCGATTCCGAGTGCATCAAGATCCTCGAAGAAGGCCTTTTTGAGCGGTTCGGTGTGCTCCTTCAGCGTGATCCCGGCGGCCTGGGAATCGCGGATGGTCTTATCATCGACGTCGGTCAGGTTCATCACCTGGGTGACCTGGTAACCCTTGTACTTGAGGTATCGCCGCAACAGGTCCTCAAACATGTAAGTCCGGAAATTACCGATGTGGGCGAAATCATACACGGTCGGCCCACAGGTATACATGCGCACCTTGCCGACCTCGATCGACTTGAACTCTTCCTTAACACGAGTGAGACTGTTCTTGAACCTGAGCGCCATCGTAGACTAACCTTCCGTGAATGACTGGACCGTTTTCTTATCGAGCTTTTTGATAACCTCGACTATGAGCTTAACCGTATTATCATAATCGGTGCGGTTCATGATTCCATTATGAGCGTGTATGTATCGCACCGGCGCACCCAGGTAAATCGTCGGCACGCCCAGACGCGACAGATGAACCGGTCCGCCGTCACCGGCGCCGCGCTCCATTACCGACAGATGGAACGGAATCTTCTTCTCCTCAGCCGTCTTGACCACCAAATCCCTAAAAGCCACGTTGGGAATCATCCGGGCGTCATAAACCAAAATCGTGGGACCACCGCCCAGTTTCTCGCGTTTCAAGAACGGCTGTGGGGGCAAATCCTGAGCGACACCGACGTCGACACAGAAACAGACGTCCGGATCAACTAAATGCGCCAGAGTGTGGGCGCCACGCAGACCTACTTCCTCCTGAACCGTGCCGCCCGCATAGATCGTGTTCGGATGTTTGGCTCGCTGAAACTTGCGGACCACGTCCAGCGCCACCGCACAACCCATCCGGTTGTCAAACGCTTTGCTAAGATACTGCTTGCGATTACCGAGAACCGCAAACTTGCTGTCAGGAACAATCGGATCCCCTTCCCTGATGCCGAGTTTCTTGCGAACATTGAAGCCGTCCTGAACGCCGACATCCAGAACCATATCACTGATCTTCTGTACTTTGGTGCGCTCTTTCTCCTCCAGCAGATGCGGTGGCTTGGAGCCTATCACACCCAAGACAGGACCTTTTGAGGTCAGGATCCTCAGGCGCTGTCCCAGGGCTACGTGCGGCCACCAGCCGCCCAAAGGGAGGAATTTGATATAGCCGGATTCCTTGATCTCCTTGACCATGAAGCCGACTTCATCCATGTGACCAATCACCATAACGCGTGGTCGGTCGCCTGTGCCTCGTTTTTTCCCAACTACCGACCCCATCTTATCACGGAGTACCTCGTCGACATGCCCCTCCAACTCTCTGGTCATTATCCTGCGAATCTCGTGCTCGTACCCCGAGACGCCATTGGCCTCAGTAAGCTCCTTCAACAGTTCCAAAGTGCGGTCCATAATGAATCCTCGTCAGTTTGTTTGCGGCACCTAATTCGGTCGATGCAGAATTCGTAATTATACATGAGCGATGCTTGGATGTCCATCGAAAAATCGGCCGGATCACCCACGCTTGCAAGACAGCGACAGTGGCCTGTCATCGATGTCCTTCCTGGCGTCAGAAATCGAAATGCATAACCAGTTCAGATAGTGACGAAACTACTCGTGTATCGGAAGCCATGGGATTGGGATAGTCGCGGCCCTCCTGCCATCGGAGCACAGCTTCCATACCGATACCATTGGGTCCCTCAATGTCCTCCACGTAGCGATCACCGATATAGACACATTCCGATGGTGCGAAACCGGCCAGGTTGGCCGCCTTGAGGAAGATATCGGGGTGCGGCTTACGCAGACCGAAACTGGAACTGAACAGCTTGAACGACAACAACGGCTCAAGACCAAAGCGCTTGAGTTCGTCAAGGTGAGTACGCTCGGGGAATACGGTGTTGGATACCAGACCGACTGTGCCATATCGATCGTTGATTCTCGAAAGGACGTCGGCGGCATCCTCGTAGGCATAGAGATACTGTCGCACCGGTCCGTAAAATACGTCAAAGAGTTCGTCTACAAACAAGTTGTCGGCATCAATGTCAAACCTTCCGAGCATCTTGGCCACCACCTGCGGCACCGTCCACTCGATCAGCGACTCCGCCGCAACCTTGCGATGCTCATCCCTGAGTTCCTGGTAAACCGCGTAGAACCCCTCATCGTCGGGTAACTCATGGCCACGTTCAATCAGGAATCTTCTGACTTCGGCCATGCAGTCGACGCTCACTTCTTCCCAGGTAGTAGATGGGTAGTCGATCAACGTGGAGCCCATGTCGAAGATGACGGCCTTGGGGGTAAGCTTGTCCATGCTATTTCGCCGGGCGGTCCAGAGCCGACTCCAGCAGCATCTGCATCAATTGTGGAAAGTCAATTCCGTCCGCCTTTGCCGCCATTGGCGCCAGCGACAGAGCAGTCATGCCCGGCACGCTATTGAGTTCCAGACAGTAGAAACGACCGTCTTCGTCCAAAATGAAATCAACACGGGCCAAACCGGCGCAACCTATTACCTCAAACAGCTTCACGGCGGCACGACGTACGGCGTCGCCGACGGAAGCGGGAATGATGGCTGGACAGATGTATTGCGATTTGCCGTTAGTGTACTTGGCTTCGTAGTCGTACAAGCCGCTCTCCGGAACAATCTCGATTACGGGAAACGACCGACCGTCGAGCACCGCCACCGTGAGTTCACGTCCCGGAACAAACTGCTCGACCAGAATATTGGTGGATTCTTTCAGAGCAGACTGCAGCGCACCGTTGATCTCCGTGTTCTGTTCAACCTTGGTCAGACCGACTGTCGAACCGCTGTCGTTGGGTTTCACGACCACCGGGAGGGTGAACCTCTGAGCAATAATCTCAGCCAGATTGTCCGGGATCACACCATCGGCCAGACGGTATATCTCCCATTGCGGCGTCAGGATGCCCTCGGACCGGCAGAGCCGCTTCGTAATACCTTTATCCATCGAGATGGCACAGGCGGCCATAGCCGAACCGGTGTACCTGACCCCGGCCAGTTCCAGAAGGCTTTGGCATAAGCCGTTCTCACCGTCGCCACCGTGCAAAGCGATGAAGGCGACATCAATGTCTTTTAGGTCATTATTGATCCTGAAGGCAAGCGGCAACGCCTTCTGTTTGTCGGGCGCATTCGATTCCTCGTCTGAGTCGACAGTGATGAACTTCCCGGCGTCAGTCAACAACGACGTTCCCGTTGCCGGGTCTACAGCTTGAACGGTGTGACCAAGCTGCACAAGAGTTTCAAACACTGCCCTTCCCGACGTTAGCGAAACCTCCCGCTCACTGGACTCACCACCGGCCAGCACAAGTACTTTCATCACTTAATATCCTTACGTCGCGCTCGCACCTTATGGACGATTAACAATGCCACCAGGCCGATCAGTAGCGGCCAGGCGACCTGATTATACGCTGTAAAATAATACTCGACCGCGGACAGATTCTCAACAAGTTTATGCGCCGCCAGAAACAGCAGACCGGCGAATAGCAGATAAGAGAGTGTTGAAAACAGAATCATACGCTCGGCGGGATACCGGCCGATCCCGGCTACAACCGCCAGCACGACCCGCATCCCCACGATAAAACGTGACGCAACCAGAACCAGTGCCCCCCATTTTCGGAAACGCTCTTCTACTCGTTCGACATCGGATGCAGAGAAATACCTGAAGTCTTTCCGAATGAAGTATGAGCGACCGAAACGACGACCCAGGTAGTACATGAACATCACCGACGCCATTCCACCAACGACGATGATTATTATTGTAAGGACAAGGTCCAGCCGGCCGAGAGCAACCAACCCACCGGCTGCGACGATAAACGAATCGCCCGGAAAGGGTGGGAAAACATTTTCCACGAAACAGGCAGCGAAGATTGCCAGGTAGACCCAGATCGGCCCGTACGCGAAAACGTAGTCGAGCAGCTGATTGATCTGTTCCGGGTGTTCACTCATCGGATGCTATCAGACAAACTGCCTCGGCGGCCATGCCTTCCTCTCGGCCTACGAATCCAAGATGCTCGGTGGTCGTTGCTTTAATATTGATTCTTGATGTTTCGCTCCCCAACATTCTTGCTATCCGTTCGCACATGGCAGGAATATGCTCTGAAAACTGCGGTTGTTGCGCCACGATAGTAGCGTCGATGTTGACGACCACCCGGTATCCCGCAGCCTGAACCATACGCCACACCGCTTGCAGAAGCTTGAGCGAATCGGCATCCTGGTAGGCCGGATCGGATGGTGGGAAGTGCCGGCCGATGTCGCCCAGACCCGCCGCGCCCAACAGCGCATCCATAATAGCGTGCACAAGAACATCGGCGTCACTGTGGCCTTCCAGTCCCTTCTCAAACGGAATCTCAACCCCGCCGATGATAAGAGGCCGCCCAGCTGCCAGACGGTGAACGTCGAAACCGTGACCAACTCTAATCGCCACCGTTGATCTCCCTCATAAGTAACGACCTTACGATATCGAGGTCCGTCTGCGTAGTGACCTTCAGGTTAGGTCCGGTCGGTTCCACCACCTTCACTTTGAACCCTGCGGCCTCAATCAACGCCGCATCGTCAGTGTAACAATCTGGATTCTCCTCAGTCGCTCCTCGCTCATACGCCGCTTTGATCAGATCGTATTGAAATACTTGTGGCGTCTGCGCTCCAAATAACAGCGTGCGGTCGAGCGTGGCTATAATGAATCCATCCTGTACACGTTTCACGGTGTCGCTTATCGGCGCGGCCAGGATTGCTGCCCGCTCCTGCTGAGCCGTTGAGACGACGCGATCGATATCATCCGGTGTCACCAGCGGTCGAGCGCCATCGTGGATGGCCACGGTCTGCGTGGACAACGGCAGCGACTTTATTCCCCGATAGACCGACTCAAACCGGCTGTCGCCGCCTATGACGATCTTGGCAACCTTATCGAACCGGTATGGATCAACAACATGCTCGCTGGTATACAGCAGATTCTCCTCGGCCACGACCACGACAATCTGATCTATAGTTTTGGCCGCTTCGAATCGCCCGATGGTCCATGCCAACATCGGTCGTCCGGCAATCTCCCGAAACTGCTTGGGAACCATTCCCTCTAACCGGCTGGACTTCCCGGCAGCGACTATGACGGCGTAGGTCTTCATAGGGGAGCAATATAAGTCGATTGAGAGCAGTTAGGCAACTGCTGAAAACCGTTGAGCAGACCAGGAGGTTGTTGAAAACGCCGCAATCGTCACTTTGTGGGCGGCAGACGTCCTCGTCTGCCCCTGTATCCACGTCGCGCCTGTCGGTACCCCACCCAGAGCGTCAGCGTCGGGTGGGTATGAGAAATCAGATGCACCCCGCGTGGCGCACGAAGACGTACACCACGCACAAGAACCCCAAAAAAACCTCATTGCGAGCAATCATCGGGAGCGCGGCAATCTCAAGCGGCAGAAAACGGCGAAAGAGATTGCTGCGCAACGGAAGGAACCACTTATGGCCTCGCAACCACGCGTACCGGAGCCTTTCGACAATCCCTCGACGCTGCGTGAATCGGGAGCCCAGCCCTTGGGCCAAAACGTGATTTATCACTCGCTTTTTTGTTGAACTATCGGCCTGCTGACTCGATATAAAGAGTACACAGGAAAGGAGGTGGTCGGATGGATTATGACAAATGTGAGGTGACTGATACTTAGTCGCTGTGTCCAACCGCGCCGGTTGGGGCGCGCTAAGTAAATCCCAACAGTTTACCGACCTGGTGGTTTTTGCCAAGCCATCAGGTTTTTTGTGCCGCCGAGCAGGCGCCCTACTTACGATTATCTGCATTCCTATCCCCTCCAAGAAAAACTCATTTTGCCGATAACTATAGGGTATAGCTAGAAGAAAGGGAACAGACTCATGGCGATAATCAAAGGTGCAAAGGTCGAGCAGGACCAATCCGAGGTAGAGGCGCCGGATCAGTCGATCATTGTTTCAAGCTCCAGGATCGACAAGAATGGTGTAGCCTGGACAAGAAAATCGATCTGGCTGCGACAGGATTACGTGAACAAGTTGAAAGTGATTTCTCACTTTCAGGGCAAGACGACCCAACAACTGCTCGACAGTTGCCTGGGTGAGTTG